>DASQTN010000830.1:0-6681 GCA_035641895.1 Chryseolinea sp.
CAGGTGACTCCCGATAGTTTGATTAATTACTGCTAGGCTTTTCTCAAACGACTTTCGTCTTTTATAAACGACACCAAACTGAGGATCCAAATGTTCCCTGTAATCGTCAATCAATTTTTTTAAGAATTCATCAAACTCAAATTGCTCCAGAAGCGGATTAATTTCCAGCTTTAAAAATTCCAATACATTGCTCTCATCACCGGACGCAAGACCTCTGTTAATTTTCTTTAATTGTTCGTCTGCCTTGAAGATTACTTCTTCGATCAAAGGAAATTTCTTTGCAGAATAAATTTTCCGCAAAAGACCTTTTGCCAATTTAAGATTCTCCTGTAGATCATTCTGAATTGCCGAATTCCTTTCCAAAGAAGAATTTCTAACATCAGACATGCCATACATTGGATACACATCCTTAAAAACGATTTCTTCCATAGATGCCTTTGCATCTATCCTTCTTTTGTTCAACAGATTCATGCCGGCTTGAAAGAAACGCCACTGGACGCTGGGGTGGATTGCTGTACATTCCTCTTGAATGATGGCCCGTACCTCGGTTGCCATTTCTTCTTTGACGCGTTTTACGGCAGCCGTGAACAACGGCAACACATTTTCTACCTTATGTGCGCTAATCGGGTTTAAGGAGCCCGGCGTTGGTGTGGCAAGTTCCAGCATCCCAATAGTTTCGTCGCCGTCAATTAGCGGCGCCAGCAAAATATTGTTGATGCCGTTAGCCAGCAGAGCTTCCTCTACCTTTGATTTGTAGGGATACTCACTGAGATTTTCAACGGTAATATATCTTTTTTCAGTCCAGCTTCTTTCGTAAACGGATCCACAATAATTATGACACGGTGCGCCTTCCGTAGTGTTCTGCGTTAAGCTTCTCCATCCATCGGAAGAGGAGTTCGTAATGATAAGATTGTTTGCCGTATCACAATATGCAAGTCCTAACTGAATTTCCTTTATGCCAAAAAGAGACCGCAACTTATGTTGAATAGTTGTGAAACTTGTTTCTTCTGAAACAGCATTCTTCCTCAGCAAATCATATTTGATGGACGAGAGCATTTCCTGTTCCGTTACATCAACCAACTTCATTACCATGAATCCCTGAAATTCAAAATCCTCGGGACGGATGTATTGCATCCACAGATCAACATCATAGATTTTTTCTGTCAAGAATTTAAGGACATGTTTTTCAATGGGTTTTATCTTTCCCTTAGAAATGATTTCGCAAAACTGATGATTTATTTCAACGCGATAGACTTTGTCAAGTCCAGTGCTAGCATTTCGCAACGTAAAAAGTATCGGTTTCTCTAAACCGATTTTGATGTTGTAGAACTTTTCCAGGATCAACAAGCAGGCCTTGACCGTCTTCCCCAACATCATTTGATTATTGGGTAGATTGGTTGTAACACAGGTGTCCATGTTATTTAAATCGAGCGTGCGATCAAATGCCTTTGTGCTATATAACGCTTTGAAGTCGAAAGGAAAGATTGCGGCCGCGATCTCATTTTCTTGATTAGCCGTGGGAATTACAGCTGTTAACAAGAAGTTAATTAATTCTCGATGCCTGTCGAGAATAGTGTGATCATAAATCGGTTCGCGCAGCTCGGGGGCTTCATTGATAGCAGTCAATAAACCTTGACTAAAGCCCGGCACATTTCCCTGGGCAATACTCTTTTCCCAATGTTCGATCAGCAATCGCAGGTTAAGGACCGAATTAAAGGGAAATTTATTATCAGTAGAAAGATCCATCATCCTTTGGGTTTTAACAGGTGAACGAAAGAATAACCAAGAGGTTCCGTTATGAGGGACGTAAATCCGCAAAAAATATTCTCCCACCTTATTTTTTTTATATCTGTGAGATCCATCGTCAGGGACGCCTGAAACTTCCAACTTTTGGGTGCACTTTGGTGTCTAAAGACGGTAAAATCGTTTCTGAATATGTGTAGTCGGCTTATTGTCTTACTGAGTGTGGTTTTTTTATGTGGCTGTTCTCTTTCCGATGACAATCAAGGAATTTCTGTGTTTTCGCTTTCCTTCGACTTTAGCCAGTCTGAAGAGGGCTGGATCGCAGATTTTACCGATTTATCCTCTAATATGGATGATTCAAGCTTGTATGAATTGAAATATGATTATACAACGCTTCCAGCAAACCTGCCTACGCGAAAAGCTATCATGCTCTCGGGGAATAATTACAGTAATGACCTGTTTATGTTCATTAAAAGGAAAATTACAGGCCTTGTGCCAAACACCTCTTACACACTTGTTTTTGAGGTTGAATTGGCTTCAAATGCGCCTAAGGGCACTCTGGGAGCGGGAGCGCCAGGGGAGAGTGTTTTTTTAAAGGCCGGCGCCAGCCAACTTGAACCAGTCAAAAATATACAAGGTGAAAAATATGTGCTAAACATCGACAAAGGGAATCAAAGTACACCTGGAGCAAATGCCATCGTGCTTGGAGATATCACAATTCCTACGACGGTTCCCGAGTATACGCTTATCACAAGAAATAATGCGGCTCCATCCTCGCCTTTTATCGCGAAAAGCAATAGTGCCGGAGAGATTTGGCTAATGATTGGAACTGATTCCGGTTTCGAAGGAACTACTACGTTATACTATACAAAAGTTAACGTGCTGTTTAGCGCTGCCCAATAGTACGGTTTTTTGCCCGTCGTGGTTTTGAAATTTTTCCAACACGGAGATCTCCCTTCAGGATCAATTTGCAGACTTTCATCACCTCAGCCTCAAAGTCATCACTGTCCGCCGGCAAATTTTGCCATTGGCTTTCAGTGCCTCCAAAAAGGCGGATAGTGCGCATCGCTGGGAAATCCTTTCTCAGGCTCGCATGATGGTCCCGTGTTGTAGCAATCCAAACGCCGTTATCATATTGATACGTTTCTTTATTGCGAAGCATTAAAACTATTTTACCTCGTACGTAAATCGCATGACAGCCGAACATAGGTTTTACGGTCGGTTCTATTGAATAAAGTTCTTCGAGCACAAAATCAAACGCAACTACTTTTTTATTCGTGTCAGCTTTCATTGTTTTCATTTTTTTAAAAGAGTTTCAGCTGCTGATTTTTCTCCGACGGCGGCCGTTGCGCTTTGCCCAGCACGGTCATTCCATCGTATTTGTAAGATTCTTCTCTTTCCTTCCTGACAACCTCATTAAAAAAAGGTTTGGGTATAAACGACTTCTCAACGTCTTGTGCAAGCACTGAAAGTTGTCTGATCGCTTGTTGTTTTTCGTTCATTCCCAGTTTAGCTTTTTCGATCGATGTTCGTAACACGCCGATGGTCTCATCGTATACTTTCAGTGGGACAGGGAAGGGGTGTCCATCCTTTCCACCATGCGCAAAAGAGTATCGAGCCGGATCCGTAAATCGGGAAGGCGTTCCGTAAATAATTTCGCTAACCAATGTCAATGATTGAATGGTCCTGGGGCCGGCGCCTTCAAGTAACAACAAGGATTCAAAATTTTTATTTTGCATCTCATATGCGACCGTAAGAATAGCGCCAAGTCGTTTTAGATTTACATCATTAATCGTTACTTCATGATGACGGGGAAGGGTAATATGTCGGATTTCTCTCAGCATCCTTGCCGGATTTTCTGTCGTGATGTCAACGATTGAATTACGTGTATTCACTGCGTTGTGATCGGTCAGATTTAATATCAAGCCTTGATTTTCACCACAAACTCCGACGTGAGGCTCATCCAGGAAGGAATCAAATTGCGCTGAATGCCAGTGATAGCGACGCGCCATGCCCGAAGCATCATTTAATCCTTGCTGAACAACAGCCCATTCTCCTTTATCGGTGAGAATAAAATTATGAAGGTATAACTGAAAGCCATCCTGAACCGCAGTATTGTCTACCTTGGCTGAGAGTTTACTGGCCCGTACTAATGCGCTGCCATCCAACCCCGTTTGATCCGCAATTTTCAGCAGCTCAGCAGGCGTTTTGAGTGAATGTTTACCCCTTCCTCCACAAATATAAATCCCAAGCTCTTTTGAAATTGGATTGATGGCTCTCTTCAATGCGCCCATAACAGATGTGGTTATGCCGGACGAATGCCAATCCATTCCCAATACGCAACCAAATGCCTGGAACCACATAGGATCACTGAGGCGTTTCAATACTTCTGATTTCCCGTATTCTATCACTAGCGCCTCCACAATTGCGCCGCCTAATTTAGTCATACGTTCTGCGAGCCAGGCGGGCACCCGGCCATAGTGAAGGGGAAGATCGGCGTAGCCGGAACGAGGCATAATTTTTTAAGCAAGTTAATGATAGGCGAACAATTCTAGGTCACGAAGAATTCGCTACCAGTCAATTCTTTCCCATTCGCCAAAATTCTAATATAATGTTTGCCGCTGAAATGTTTTCTCGTCGTTAAATCCCTGAACGATAGTTTTCGTTGAAAATAAACTGGCTCGTAAGGTTCATATATGTTTTCTGCCAGCTTAAAAATCTTTCGTGAAATTTTTCCGGAACTCGTCTTGTAGTCAATAGCATACTCTAACCGAAAGAGAGTTGAGTTTTTCTCTCTGCTAAAAAAAGTAAAACCGAAATTTAAATGATCTCCAATCATCACTTTTTTAGAAACTCTAAACTCTTTTACAGATGCTTTTGCTTTTGGGTCGAAACCGTGAAGAGTCAGGACAGCAACATTGCCGCGTTTCAAAAGAGTACGGCACCCATGCTTTATGATCCAATCCGTTTCAGCGCTAGATCCCTTCCATTCTCTGGCAATCCGCAAAGCTATTTCAGGATTATCTTTGGCAATGTCGTTTAGATTATTGGCTACACTTCGTCGAACATATTCCGAAGGGTCGTTTTTAAGATTTTCAAGTATAGGTAAAATTGGAGAGGGGTCTTTCTTAAAGTCAGGCAGCCCGACCGCCCAGGGCAACCGTGGCCGGCATCCTTCGGACGAAAGACGCCGCACTGAGGCCTCCGGATGTTTGGACCAGCCCAACATGTATTTCATCGTCTCGCTAGGATAGTGAATTAAAAAAGGCCGGATAGCAAACTCGGCACTAACGAGTTTTGTGCTCTCTTCAATTGCTTGCATTGACAGGGCGAAATGGTTAAGACCATATAGTTCGATATACTCTGGCAGGAAAATGAATGGATAGCTTTGTTCTTTTTCGCTTTCACGGAGCAGGTTGGTGATGGACATCACCATTTCTACCGCTTTTGGATACTCTGGTGGAAGGCATTGATTCAACGCTCTGGTTACTTGTCGCGTACGCTGCTTGAGTTCCAGATCAGGCCATTGCCTATCAAAAACAGAGTAGACAAATTTACGCTCTTCAAATTCTGGAATTACCGTTTTTAATACTGGGTAAAGCCGTTCGAAGAAGCTTACGTTATACATATATTTTAATGGTTCGCTCATATTTTTTTATTTCTTTTTGGTAAAAACAATTCATCAATTATCAGGGCTTCCCTGATAATTTCAAGGAGTGCTTTTTCATTGATTTCCTTTATCGATGAGAAACGTGCGATATGAACTTGCTTTCTTCCTTCACTTAGGAGAAGGCCCTGAGCATTGGAAAGTAAGTTGGCATAACAAAAGCCGAAAGAAACTTTTGCGTTCGTTGGGCCTAGTGGAGCCGACGCCGGCCAAATGAAACACACTCTTCTGTTTCTGGAAAAGTAAGGGACGCCATAAGAAAGCTTCTCGCGAAACCGTGGCTCGGTGTCGAACAAAAGCGCCCGCAGCCTTGAAACAAGGATGCGTTCATCGTCTGGCAGGTTATCTATGAAGTCTTCGACTTCCATGAATTCAGAATTGAATTCGAAGTTGAACTCTGCTGATGACAGCCTTATGTCAGGAGAAATTTGATGAAAAAAATATAATGATTTGGGCCGGAAACCGACGTGATCGCTTAGTTGATTCTAAGTTCGGCCTTCATTCCCCTTATATGATTAAGAAGAGCCTGTTGCCAGGTAACATCGGCATCCCATTTCGTTCCCAGAAACACGTTTCCGGAATCTATGTGCTTAAAATAAAACTTAAATACCGGCGTATTTGACGGAATATTCTTTAACTGCTGCTGGCCATCTGGATAAGTTACAGAAAGGAGCGCGCTTTCGGATTTTGTCATATCGTAACCCAGCAATTCTTTTGCAACTGCGCCTCGCGAATAAATAACTCCCAACACATATAATTGACCCTGCCGGCGAAGTTCCTTCTCGGGAACACCAGGTTCGGTCATCTTAAATTTAAGCGGATAATTATTTTTAAAAATCTCTTCAAGTTCCTTGTCAATCGCCTCATCACCTGTTTTCGGAATTGCCAGCGGATCTACTTTGAGATCGCTTGCATAAAAATCATTTCGTTTGCCTAGAATTGGGTCGATCTTGGCGTCCGTTTCAGGAGCCTCGCTAACCAACAGATTTTGTTTCTTTTGGGAATTCGCCGCCGTAGTGTAAAGTGACTTAAGCGCTTCAGTTAGCAGGCGATTCGTTGTTGACCAAGCAGTTTGTTTTGGTTCTATCACATTTTCTTTTCCGGAAAATGGAGTAATTATTATTCTGAAGCCCTGAGTGTTCTTGTCGATAAAAACTAAGTTAGCTATCTCGCGCTTTACCAGGTAGTCACCAAATGCTTTCATGACGTCTTTGCTTGCAAATAGTTTATCCTTTTCAAAGTATATGATGGCATCTACTCCCGTGCGTTGA
>DASQTN010000831.1:0-5239 GCA_035641895.1 Chryseolinea sp.
CTCCTCCAATATTAATAATTTCTACGAATATCAGATGCCTACGCATTCAAGGATTTAATATTCAATGAAGTGTGCAACTTTAAAAAACATTGTTAACTCTAAGGCTTTACGCGATGTATTATCAGCGCCTTGAGATTCTCAAAGAGGGGCTTTCCCTAAAATAAACTGGCGTGCCTAGCACTCCATTCATTTTGGTTCTTTTTCTACCAAACTGGCGCCCCTATGGGGCTTTGTTCAGGTTGTCCTATTTGACGACGCCAAAAGCTCAAACGATAGTCCGGAAGGGACGGCAATTTGGTGGCACATAAAACGTGCATATACCGAGTCCCTATAGGGACGACATTTAAATAGCGAATGGATCAGCCCGAAGCTAAAAACTCATTCTTAACTCAAAGGCTTTACGCAATTTATTTATCAATCCTTCGGACTCCTCAAAGTTTAACGTTTGCTGTCCATCGCTGGCAGCTTCTTCTGGCTTTTGATGTGTCTCATAAATGATGCCGTCAGCTCCAGCCATAACTGTCGCTAATGCAATAGGTTCAACATACTCGCGTATACCTATACCGTGAGACGGGTCCGCGATCACAGGTAAATGTGTTTTCTCCTTCAGAATAGGAATGGCATTTATGTCAAGCGTATTGCGGCTTGCCTTCTCGTAGGTACGGATTCCCCGTTCGCAGAGCAGTAGCTTTTCATTGCCGGCGGAAAAAACATACTCTGCAGAATACAGCAATTCTTCAATGGTTCCCGATATCCCTCGCTTGATCATCACCGTCTTGTCAACTTTTCCAAGTTCGTCCAGCAAGTTAAAGTTTTGAGTGTTACGCGCACCAACCTGAAAGATATCAACGTAATCGTGCATCGCCTCAATCTGACTTACTTGCATCACTTCGCTGATTATTTTTATGCCCGCCTTCCGGGCGAGCGTGTGCCACATTTTCAGGCCTTCAACACCCATACCCCTGAACGCATATGGCGAGCTCCGCGGCTTGAATACTCCGCCACGCATGATACTAACTTTATTCCGTACAAGATGGTCAATTGTCTTTTGAACTTGTTCCTCGCTTTCAATCGAACAGGGGCCTGCCATAATGGATAGGGAACCGTTTCCAATAATAACTCCATCGCCAAGGTCAATATGCGTGCGTTCGACTTTCCATTTTCGCGATACAAGTTTATAATCGTCCGACACGCGATGTATGTCAGCAATCCCATGCATGTGGCCAAGTTGCCTTAGGTCAAACTCCTTTTTTCCAATGCCCACCAGATAGACGCCTTTCTGTGTTTTTACCTCTGTTGTCTTGTACTCAAGGCTTTTGATTTTTTGAAGGATAGCATCCTTCTCGGCAGCCGAAGCAGATGGTTTAAGTTGGACGATCATATAAAAATTTTAAGATTGGAAAATTTAAAGATTGGAAAATTAAAAGGCTGGACGCTCCTATTGTCCATTCTTTAAAGACCTTACAAAAGCAGTTATATCAGTATTAAGGTCTTTGGAATTTTTCAACAAGTCCACAAAAGCGCTACCCACTATTGCCCCCGCACCATATTGGGAGGCGATGGCAAAACTTTCATGGTTAGATATTCCAAACCCGATCAGGTATGGATTTTTGAGCTTCATTTTTTTGATGCGATCAAAATAGTCGAGCTGTACTTTTTCAAATTTACCTTTTGCACCGGTGATGCTTGAAGCGGAAACAGCATAAATAAATCCGTCTGTTACAGCGTCAATTTTGCGAATACGTTCTTCCGAGGTCGTGGGTGAAATCAAAAAGGTATTGCTGAGGTTTAGGGAATCGAAGAGCGTTTTGTAGTGCTCAATGTATTCGTCCATTGGCATGTCAGGAAGAATGACACCGTCAACACCGGCATCGGCAGCATCCTTTGCAAACTTTTCAATACCGTATTGCAACACAGGATTGATGTATCCCATCAGAATAATTGGAATGTTTATTTTTTTTCTAATTTGTTTCACTTGCTCGATGAGCATTGAAACGCGCATACCATTCTTTAAGGCAACGGTATTACTAGCTTGAATGGTCGGACCGTCAGCAACTGGATCAGAGTAGGGAATGCCGATCTCAATAATGTCCGCGCCTGAAGTAGCCAACGCTTCCGCTATTGTGTTAGTATCAGCTAGAGTGGGAAACCCGGCAGTATAGTACATGGAAAGAATTCCTGTTTTGCGGGTTGATAGTAGTTCTTTAATTCTATTTTTCATGACAGCTTTTTTTGGTGTGGTCTTAGGGCGAGCTTCTCGAAAGTTTAAAACTTAGGGGAGAGTGAACGAATTTTAATACTTTCCCCATTTGATATACGTTTCAAGATCTTTGTCCCCACGTCCAGAAAGATTAATTACCACCACATCGTCTTTGTCAAAGGTGAATTTGTTCAACGCAGCGAGAGCATGTGCAGATTCCAGCGCCGGTATTATACCCTCGGCCCGACTTAAATCAATTCCTGCTTTCAACGATTCATCATCAGTGGAGCTGACAAACTGTACGCGTCCCGCCTCAAACAAATGCGCGTGCATCGGCCCGATCCCGGGATAATCCAACCCTGCTGAAACAGAGTGAGGCTCGACTACCTGCCCGTCATCCGTTTGCATTAAAATTGTCTTACTTCCATGCAGCACTCCAGGCTTGCCTAGCGCGGTGGTCGCAGCTGACTCGCCAGTGGTTAAACCTTTGCCTGCGGCTTCAACGGCTACAAGTGTAACATGCTCATTATCAAGAAAATGATAGAATGCTCCTGCAGCATTACTTCCACCTCCGACACAAGCAAAAACGTAGTCAGGAAAGGAGTTTCCTATTTCCTCCTGCAGCTGTCTTTTAATCTCCTCACTGATGATAGATTGAAACCTTGAGACCATATCCGGATATGGATGTGGACCCACAACTGAGCCTATAATGTAGTGAGTTTCCGTTGGGTTATTGATCCAATGCCGCATGGCTTCATTGGTCGCATCTTTCAAGGTCATACTTCCACTCAAAGCCGGCACCACGGTTGCTCCTAATATGCGCATACGCTCCACGTTAGGGCGCTGGCGTTCCATATCGACCTTACCCATATAAACAATACATTCCATGCCCATCAGCGCACACACCGTAGCCGTGGCCACGCCATGCTGGCCCGCTCCGGTCTCAGCTATAATCTTTTGTTTCCCCAGCCGTTGTGCCAGCAGAATCTGACCAATGGTGTTGTTTATTTTATGCGAACCCGTGTGGCATAAATCCTCCCGTTTTAGATAAATCGTAGCGTTATAAATTTCAGAGAGCCTTTTCGCTAAATACAAAGGCGTTGGCCTCCCGACATAGTCCTTTAGAAGTTTATGAAAAGCAATTTGATATTCAGGATCGGTTATAATCTGTAAATACTTCGTTCGTAGTTCTTCAACATTCGGATACAACATTTCGGGTATAAATGCTCCACCGAATTGCCCGTAGTAGCCTTTTTCATCGACTGTGTATTTCATAAGGTGTTTACGTGTTTACGTGTTTAAGTGTTTGGGAGTGCGGGTGTTTGAAATGTTTGCTAGCGTTTTCTTATGAGTTTTGATGTTTCAACGAAGTGACAACGGTTTTAATTCTCGCAGGATCCTTTAGCCCTGGACTTATCTCCACGCCACTGTTTAAGTCCAGGGCGTGAATGTTCATCTTAAGGATATCTCCGAGTGAATTTATGTTCTCGGGTGACAATCCACCACTCAGGAAGAAAGGGATTTCCTGGTCATATTGATTCAAGACCTTCCAATCAAAAGTTTTGGCATTGCCACCATAGTGCTTCCCCTTTGTATCGAAGAGGAAATAGTCCACTACTTCCTTATAAGCTTTTGTATTATCAAAATGAAAATCGTCGTCGATTGAAAAGACTTTGACAACTCCTAACCCTGTCGATTTCAATTCCTCACACTGCAAAGGCGTCTCGTTCCCATGAAGCTGAACAAGATCGAGACCTAAAGACTTGCTCTTTTTCACAATTGTTTCATTCGAATCATTCACAAAAACCCCGACGCGTTTAATAGACGAGTGCATTCCGGATGGGATCTTAAAATCGTCTCCCACGAATCTTGGTGATTTCGTATAAAAAATAAATCCGAGGTACTGCGGCGCAAGAGATGCCACGCTCAAAATGTTTTCGGCATCGCGCATGCCGCATATTTTAATCGATATGTTTTTCCGATCCTGCATCAACTTACTTTCTGAACAGTTGCTTTTCTTAATTCGTCAATAAACGCTTTACAGGCGACTTCCGGCCTGCTGTGCTGCATGAAATTCTGACCCATCAAAAAACCTTCATATCCATAATTTTTCAAATCCAGAATCGCCTGCACAGATTCTATTCCGCTTTCGGAGACTTTCACAACGGAGGAAGGTATTCCATCAGCCAATCGTTTTGAAACTTCAATGCTTAACTGAAATGTTTTTAGGTCGCGGTTGTTGACCCCGATTAAGTCCGCTCCGGCATCGAGGCTTAATTTCAACTCTTCTTCATTGTGAACTTCCAACAAAACTTCCAAGCCGAAAGTGTGTGCAAAAGATGCAAGTGTTTTTAGCCGGGGCGCATCTAACACTGCCGCGATTAAAAGAATTGCATCAGCTCCGATCGATTTTGCTTCAATAATTTGATATTCATCAATAGTAAAATCCTTTCTGAGGATCGGGCAAAAATTGAATTTTCGCGCCATTGTCAAATCTTCATTGCTTCCTCCAAAGAAATTTTTGTCAGTCAAAACCGAAAGTGCCGACGCTCCCGCTTGCATATATCCTATCGAGGTCCTTTCAACTGATACATGAGGATTGATTACGCCCTTTGAAGGCGATTTCCTTTTGAGCTCAGCAATAATACCGGACTTGTCCTCGCGCTGAATGTACCGTTTTAGTGATACAGGCTGTGTTCCAAAAAAAATACTTTGCTCCAGAAATTTTATAGGATAAAGCTCTTTCCGTTCGGATACTTCCTTTCTTTTATGCTCGATGATCTGATCCAGTATGTTCATGTTTTCATGTGTTGAAGTGTTGAAGTTCCACCTGTTGAAGTTGTCGCTTCCAAACCTGATCGGCTGACAGCTGTTAGCTCTCCAATAATTTCTTAAATGCCTCCCGTGCCTTCCCGGAGTCAAGAGCTTCCTTTGCACGTTCCATCGCTCTTTGAATTCCCTGATCCTGATGCCCTGCGTAAAGAGACATTCCAGCATTGGCTATAACCGCTGCATTTTGGGCGGGACTCCCTTTACCTT
>DASQTN010000832.1:0-9591 GCA_035641895.1 Chryseolinea sp.
GCAGATTCCGATTATAATTCTCTACGTGGTGTGATGGGTTTACTTAAATAACAACCGGAAGACTAACGGGGAACAATTGATAAGGAATCACCGGCAAGCTTTTTTTGGTGTTCCCGCATTTTCTTTTCGTTCTTCTGAATATTTTCCTTTGTTACCTTGGAATATTTCCGTTTTCCGGAGGGGCTTGGACAATCCCATTCCTCAACGTTACCATACTTGTCAAGCATTTCTTTTCCAGTCACGCGGGACGCCTTCATCCGCTCTAAGTCCACTTTATTTTTCGACGCTTCCTGATCGCGTACATTCTTAGTGCTGGCCATCACTTTAGAAGGGGAATAAACGAAACGATTGGCCTTAACCTTTGATTCCTTCATTTTCGCGAATTTAACTTCCGGGCAAGGAATTTTGCCTGACTGGCAGGCAGTGCAGATTACAAATAGAAACAAAGCCACCCGGATAGTCATAAAGTATTTCGAAGTTAACAAACAATATAAAAGATATTGACGGTTTAGTCAACCAAAAACTTTCAAAAAAGTAGCACGGAACGATCAATACTGGCCTAAACCTGATTGCTGCACCATTTTTTGGGCTTTGACGAGGGCCGCAGTGGTGAATTATTTTAACTGATTTTACTCATTCTACGTTGATTTATTTAACATTGATCGCTCGACCAATTCTCAGAATATCAAACAAATTACGCCTGGGGATGCCTGATACGGATGGTGAGCGACCACTAAATCAGCCGTCTTTATGGCGTGCAAAAGTCCTTATTGCGGTCCAATACAGGTCTGGAAAGGTCCCCACGACTAAGAAAAGCGTGTGGAGCCATAAGAAACCTCTGTTTTATGTGAACAATTTCAAAAACGAAGGTTGACTATCTGTTACAAATAAATGGGTTTCGGGTAACTCTTGTCCCGATACTTGATGATTTGGGGTGAACTCCCAACGGAGCAATAAAATTGCCGCATAACTTGATTGAGGGTCCGGATAGTTTTTCAGAACTTGGATTCTTTCGTTTCCCCCGTATGCTAACTTTTTTTCACGGGCCCTGAAGCATTTTAAACTCCTTGTATGACAGTTATTAGAGACTCAGGCTTCTCAATTTCCGGGCATTCGTTGTTTTTAACGAAAGTGAATTCTTGTGTTGCATCGCCCTTAACGAAGTGGATGATGTACCGGCCTGGGTCCTAATAATAAAAATCAACGAGGATTTTTCGACGTTCTACCTTTTGCGTAAAAAGTTTTACACCGTCAGCAGAATAGATTTCCAAGTTTGCTCCCAAAAATTCTTTAGCCACTTTGAAATAATAAATATCCATTCGCCAAACGGCTTGCACTGGTTTTTTTTCTTTTGCGCCATGGACTGCAAAAATTCCAGCAAAGAGAATACAAGTGAGTACAAAAAACGTTTTCATAAACTTGAGGTTTTTAATTTCAATGGCGAGTTCACACAGGCGAAGCATCACAATTCTCTATCTTGAAACTGCCGGCCGCTTCATTGTTCAAAAGTACCGATGGGAAGATTATATGATATTAGATTTCGGGGGATGTTCAAAGAATCTTTTTAACGCTTTTTATTTCCGTGGAAAGTGAATGAGTGTCGATGCCCTGGCGGACTACGGTCGACGTCTCGGGCGAAGATCTCTCACTAGAAAAGACTATGACTTAAGTAATGCTTGACCTATCACAAATAAAAAGTCACCGACATGTAGCCTGTCGGTGACTCAATATATCTTCTTTAAAAAGTTAGAATCTGAAAGAACCGCCAAAGTTTACACTACTCATGTCATCGTAACCTGATTCGGCATACACCGCAAAATTGTTCACGATGTAATACCGTATTCCAACTTTGACAACAAAAATTACTCCCGATTCGTCATAGTCCGCTCCCGCCCAGTCGTCTGCTGCAAAGCTTCTAAAGCCAAAGCCGGCGCCAGCATACACGTCCATCTTTTCGATTGGAATTATCTTATTAAAGTGATAATAACCCAACAGCGCCAAGCTAAACGCACTGAAGTCATAGTCCTCATTACCAGTTTCCCATGACCCCCAGCCCAACGCTAAGTAGCCGCCCAACCCAACTTCATCGCGAAGAAATCCATGCTCATACTTGCCATAAATAGCGGGTGATTGGTTAAAGCCGCCACCTGAATAATATGCCGGTACTCCTAACCCAAAGCTAACGATGCTCGTTGCTTTATCGAATGTGCCGTTATTCCTTGACTCGTACGACTTATTGTAAAAATTCTTGTCAACCTGCGCCTGAATTATGCCAAAGCTTCCTACTAATGTTAAAACCACTAGAACAATTTTTTTCATGAGTTATTATTTATTTATGGGTACAAAAGTGATATAATTTTCTTTTTATGGACACTATCCACCAAACATTTTTTTACCAGCCTATTATGCAAGTAAACTTCCATTCTTAACATCTTGCCGACGGAAAGGTTACAAACCGGGATGTCTGTGAGAGAATTTTATTTCGTAGTTGTACGAAATAAGACTCAAAGGGTTTATAGGTGAGGAAAAAAAACCCCGTCCGCTCCTACTTCCCTATAGTATAACGGACGAAAACGAGCTGGCACATTTTTATCTAGCTGAATTGTGATGGGTCTGTCGCAACATGTCAAAAAATTTTGGATGCTATTGAAGGAAACGTTTAGTCAGTGGAATGAACGTGAGCCTTTCAACAATAGTATTATAATAGCTTATTATACCATTTTTTCTCTTCCAGGCTTACTGGTAATAATCATCAACGTTGCCGGCTATTTTTATGACAAAGCCGAAGTAACCAGTCAGATCACCGGACAGATTCAGGGTACGATTGGCGGGGATACAGCTTCAGATGTTCAGTCTATAATTGACAAAGCAAGCCAAAACGAGGGAACCGTAATTTCGTCTATTCTCGGAGTGGCAACGTTGCTTTTTGGTGCCACAGGTGTTTTTTATCAGCTTCAGCAAATCTTAAACAAGATGTGGGGAGTAAAGCCAAAGCCGAAACAAAAGTTACTAAAGTTGATACGCGACAGAGTTTTCTCTTTTGGGCTCATACTTGCAGTGGGATTTCTTCTGTTGGTATCACTCGTCGTATCGGCTGGGTTGAGCGCGGCGAGCGAATGGGTTTCAGGTTACGTAAGCGAATCTTTTAACATCATTTTTAAGGTGTTGGATTTTGTTGTATCACTTGGCGTGGTCACGCTATTATTTGCTTCCATCTATAAATTTCTGCCCGACGCAAAAATTAGTTGGCGGGATGTTTGGGTTGGCGCGCTATTGACCTCCGTACTCTTTGTTATCGCGAAATTGGCGCTTGGACTATACTTTGGAAAAAGCGATCCCGGCTCTACCTACGGTGCCGCGGGTTCTATTATACTTATAATGTTGTGGGTTTCTTATGCTGGGCTGATTCTTCTCTTTGGGGCAGAGTTCACACAAGTTTATGCAAACCATCATGGCAAAAAGGTCCAACCGACAGATACGGCGGTTTCAACCGCAGGAGAAGAAGACAATGGAGCAATCGTTGATAAGAAAAAGCAGAAGGCAACCAAATCGAAATAATCTATTTTCTCATCTTTGGGATTCTATATCCGTATTAAAGACATAACTTTCTTTATCATACCATTATTCAACCGTACCGTTTGGTTATGTCATCTGTTATCGTAAAAAAAATTCTTGATCGCTCCGGCGAAAAAGATCTTGTTCGCCTCTTAAGTGAAGAACTGTCAGGGACCGAACTGAACTCCCTGCTATTAGAGGTTTTTCATCAGAGGGTTTCAAAACAGTCGCCGGCACAATTACTTAAACAATATCAACTTAACAGGTTCGTAAAACCTGCAGACCTGCCGATGCTTGAACTCAAGCAAATTGAAATTGATCTGCTAAAAATATTTCATAAATGCTTATTTGAAACAATAGAACTTTCTCCGGTCGCGGCATTAGGAACCTGTTCGATCGTTGCGCCTGCAAATCAAAAGAAAGTACTATCAGCCCTTCGGGGGACAGAAGTATTGGCGGATGCAACCAATGCCATTGCCTTGCACATTAGTGATTTAAAAAAACAAAAGCTATGGACGCCGAAGACTGCTGTCGAAAAACTGAGGCTCGGCACAATCCAACGGCACGTACGAACGCAATCGGTCAGCGTGAAGGGATTTACGCCACACTTTAAAATTGGATGCCTCGTTACGTCAGGTATGGATACCGGAAACTATGGATTTGAAAAAGAGGCGCTGGCCGAACACGTCGTAGCTATGAAAACGATATTTTCCGAATTTTACAAAGTAGATCAACTGAGTTTCAGATTGGTTTGCCGCGGAGGATACCCGGATAGTATCAAACTTGCGATTGAGGTTAAGAAATTTATACAGCAGCACCATCCAGACACGGCGATCAATGTAATTGAAACCTCGGAAAAAGAAATCGGATACTACAAGGGTATCCAGTATAAAGTAGATATCAAATGGCGGGACGAAACGTTTGAGATAGGCGATGGCGGATTTGTGGATTGGACTCAAAAATTATTACAAAATAAAAAAGAGCGGCTTTTAATAACAGGCTTTGGTTTTGAATTAATGTATAGAATAACGCGGGGACTATTGTAAACCGTTGCGCTAATCAGTTTCACGCAATGAGGGTAAAATTAACTGAGCAAAGGTGCGCCGCGTACGATCCTCAACCACGGTTATCGCATAAAACACCTCTCATAAACAAAAAGATGCATTGCTGATTTTGGTAAATGTAGAGTACATACTACTTTCAAAGTAATTTTATAGTTTAAATTGTCCACCAGAAAATTTGACGTAGTCATTGTTGGTGCGGGACCCGCCGGCGCCGCCACAGCCATTGCCCTGGGAAACTCCGGGCTCGCGGTAGCCGTATTGGATAAGGCAAAATTTCCCCGCGATAAAACCTGCGGTGATGCCTTAAGCGTTGATGTAATTAATCAGCTGAAGATTCTTTCGCCTTTGCTTTTGGATGATTTCGAAGAATTCCGCTCTAAGGTCACTTCGTACGGTGTTAAAATATTTGCACCCGATGGAAATTCCCTGGACATTCCATTCGTTCTCAATGATCAAAAAAGATCTGGATACGTCTGCACTCGCCTCGATTTCGATAGTCTTCTTGTTCGGCATTTATCTGCTTATCCAAACGTAGAGGTTTTTGAAGATCACGCCGTGGACCGCGTCGAAAATACTGGCGAACAAATTTCCATTCATAGCGGGGACAACGATTTCTCAGCACCTATTGTAATTGGTGCCGATGGTGCTCATTCCATCGTGGCTAAAACTCTCGGTAAACTACGGCCCGACAAAGATCACTATAGCGCCGGGCTTCGAGTTTACTGCGAAGGAATTACTGGATTTCATCCCCAAAATTTTATAGAACTATATTTCTTTCAGCAAATCCTTCCCGGATACCTGTGGATTTTTCCGTTGCCGGATAATACGGCCAACGTTGGCATTGGAATGCTATCATCTGCCATTTCTAAAAAGAAGATCAACTTAAAATCCCTGTTGCACGAATTGCTTTCAACACATCCGGCACTGCAAAGCCGTTTTAGAAATGCCAAGCCTAAGGAAACGGTGAAAGGATATGGATTGCCCTTGGGCTCAAAAAAAAGAGTACTTTCAGGAGACCGGTTTTTGCTAACTGGTGACGCAGCCTCACTTATCGATCCATTTTCCGGTGAGGGAATAGCGAATGCCATCCGAAGTGGGCGTATTGCAGCTGCCCATATCATAAAATGTTTCCAAACGAATAATTTTTCACAGTCATTCAATTCGCAATACGATAGAGAAATTTATGGCCGAATGTGGAAGGAACTAAGACTAAGCAGGAGCTTGCAACAGCTCTGCAGGTATCCGCGCTTATTCAATTTTGTTATCCGAAAAGCAAAGCAAAATGAGCATGTGTATCGATTATTAATTGACGCGATGGCCCAGGTAGATAAAAAGAAGTCGTTAGTACAGCCCGGATTTTATTACAGGCTTCTTTTTAAAAGCTGAAGGTGTAAAGCGTAAAGCAAAAAGCTAGGGTGTACAAATTTGAACGCCTATCGTTCTGCGGATAGTTGATGACACTCACTCATCCCAACAGGATGCGTCGACAACCTCAAACCTCGAACCTCAAACTTCAAACAAAAAAACTATTCCGATCGAAGCACCTTTGCGGGATTAGCGTTTGCCCCTTTTATAATTTGGAAGCTAACTGTAACTAAACAGATAACAAGCAAAATCACAACTGGAACTAGGAACAAGTCTAACGCCAGGTCTATACGGAATGCAAATTCATCCAACCACGTGTTAATGCCGTACCACGCCAGAGGCAAGGCAATCAAACATGCAATCAGGACAAGCTTTATAAACTGACCTGACATAAGGGTGACAATATTCTGTACCGACGCGCCCATAACTTTGCGAATACTGATTTCTTTAAGTTTTTGTGTGGTGGTGAAAGATGCCAGACCCCACAATCCTAAACATGCAATAACTATTGCAAGCATTGCAAACAAGCTGAAGATCTTTCCAAACTGTTGATCGGCTGTATACTGTTTGTCAAAAAAGTCATCTAGAAAAAAATAATCGAAAGGGTTTCCTGGAAAGAAAGCCTTGTATTGCTTTTCCACTTGTTCAATAGAGTTTTGGAAATCGGAACCAGTTAGCCGAACAGAAAAATGTCTTCGAGCGACTTTCCTGGGAGCAAGAACAAATGGAACGTGAGCCGTTTTCAGCGAATTCCAGTTATAATTTTTAAGCACCCCAAGGATCGCAACCGTATCTCCGCCGCCGAGAATTATTCTTTCATTCAATGCTTTTTCCGCATCTCCTAAGCCAAACATGGTGACAGCAGTTTCATTGATGAGAACGGCTTCCATATCCGATTTTGAATCTGGATTCCATTGTCGTCCGGTCACAAATTGAAGCTCATAGGCATCGATAAATCTTGGATCAACCCATACAATACTACCATTTTGATCTTCGGACTCTTGCAATCCAAATTTCCGTATGCCAGTCCCCCAGTTGTAGCCAGCACCTGGTACAGAATTAGAGCTCGACACATTTTTTACGGACGATATTTTTTCCAGTTCGTTCATAAAAGTGGTGATGTGTTCGTCGTGTTTTTCCTGCTCATTGCCAGCGAGAACGGCCGGTCCACTAACGATAAGCATTTGATTCATATTCAATCCCTTATCCTGAGTCCGTAAAAACATAATCTGCCGATAGACAGCAAATGTACCTGCTATCAGCAATAGCGAACAAGCGAATTGAAATACTACCAACGCCTTTCGAAGGGACATCCCGCCCCCAATTTTTTCCACCGAACCTTTCAATACTGTCGCTGGATTAAAGGAGGATAGTACAAAGGCAGGATAAATTCCGGAAACAAAAGATCCTAATAAAAACAAAACAGTGATGATAAGCCAGAAGCGAAAATCGCCAAAGTCAAAAGCAAAATCCTTTTCCACTATATTACTCAGAAGCGGCAACAAACCGATAGCAAGCAATACGGCAAGACCAACCCCTAAAAAATTCACCAGCACAGATTCACAGAAGAATTGGGTAATAAGCTGGCCCTTGTAAGCGCCGATCGACTTTTTAACTCCGACTTCACGTGCGCGTTCCATGGCGCGCGCGGTTGCCAGATTGATATAGTTGACCCATGCAATGGCCAATATGAAAATCGATATTACAATAAAAAAATAAATTGTATTGACTGATGTCGTAGCACTGGATTCGTTGTCCAGGCCAGGATGTAAATGAATATTACGGATGGGCTGTAGCGTAAGTGTTTGCTTGCTGTTTGAATTCGCCAAGTCTTTACCTCTGTACTTTTCAACAAAAGCTGGTAACTTATCGCTAGCCGCCTTCAAGTCTGCCTCCGGATGTAGTTGCACATACGTTACGAAATTATTCCATCCCCAACCATCATCGTTTTCATACTGTCCGTTTTGTAGAAGATTATGAATGTTTATCAAAAAATCAAAAGTGAAGTGAGCATTTTGAGGGACCTCTTTAACCACTCCTGTCACCTCGTATTCACCATCGGCCCAGCCTCCTGATAATGTCAGTACTTTGCCGACCGGATCTTCTTTGCCAAAATATTTGCGAGCCATTTCATTTGTGATAACAATGGTGCTGGGCCGGTCTAGCGCAACACTCGGGTCACCAGACAATAATTCATACGTGAAAACATCCAGGAAAGTCGAATCCACCCACTGCAATTCCGACTCATAAAACTGAACAGGTTCGTCAAGATTTTTATTACTAACAACGACACCACCGTACATCGGATGCGTACGAACATATGTCTTAACCTCTGGAATATCCATCATTAACGATGGCCCTTGTTTGTAGCCTGAAAGTGGATAGCTACCCCGAAACTCTCCATTTTGATAAGACGTGCCTACTGTCCGGTAAATATTGTCAGCGTCCTTATGAAAACTATCATAGCTAAGCTCAAAGTCTACATATTTCAAAATAACAAGGCAAACTGAAACACCAATTGCTAGCCCAAAGATGTTGATAAAGGAATACAATTTCCTCTTTTTCAGATTACGGATTGCGAGAATAAGATAATTACGCAGCATATGGTCACCGGTTAGTCAGTAGTAGATGCAAGAAAACACTCAAAAGTTTCGCTTCCGAAGTTAAACATTAATACTGCACCACTATTGGATGGTTACGGAGAAGCGACCTTTAATTATTTTGAAGCAAAGCAGAGCAAGAAAACATCCAAACAAACTCTTACCTTCCAGAAAAATTACCCGGTTTTTCAAGATGCATATAGTTCAAGCGTACCGGATGTGAATACTGGTTAAAAAAACCAGTCATAGAAGTTCACATGATGAATTTTAAAAAAGGTCCTTCTATTGGTTTAATATTGAAAAGATATGACTGACAATCACACTTCCTCAGACAATTCACGAAGACAATTCATTGCTTCAACAACTTCTCTACTCGGAGCACTATCGGTCTTGCCCCATTTGAGTTTGGCTAATTTTAATATGACCAATTCGAGCGCTAAGATGACAGTGAAGCAGGTCATGGATTTGATCCTGACTACCATCCCTGGCGCGCCTTTTAAAGATACAGTCGATACGATAAAATCGGGTAACGAAAACCAGGAAGTGACGGGAATCGTGACAACAATGTTTGCGACCATAGATGTAATCAAAAGCACCGCCGCATTGGGTGCAAACTTCATTATCGCCCACGAGCCTACGTTTTACAATCACCGCGATGATACTTCCTGGTTGGACAATGACCAGGTCTTTACGTTTAAAAATGACCTTCTGAAAAAACATGGAATAGTTGTCTGGCGGTTTCATGACTATTGGCATACGCACCGCCCGGATGGCGTGCTTATGGGAGTGTTGACAAAATTAGGTTGGACACAATATTACAATGCTGAAAATCCAAGAATTGTTAACATCCCTGCTAGTAAGTTATCAGACATTATCACACACGCTAAAAAAAATTTAGGCATCAGGCAAGTTCGATTTATTGGCGATCCTGCGCAAATGTGCAAACGTATTGCACTCTCGCCAGGCGCTGCCGGAGGACGGCCGCAAATTGATTTGTTAAAAAAAGA
>DASQTN010000833.1:0-3637 GCA_035641895.1 Chryseolinea sp.
TTAATAGCCATAGCGGGCTTAAATCTAGATAGGTAAAAAGCCGGATAACTTCCGGATAACAAACCGATCAGTAGCGCAAAAGCTATCAAGGCAACGATCACCGGATAGTCAGTCAGCAAGTCCAACGAAATTTGTTTTCCTACAAAGGCGTTGAAGGTTGGCAAAAGAATGAGGATTGCTATAACGGATATTATGAGCGCTGCCAGGCTAACGAGGCTCGACTCCGTAATAAACTGCCAGATTAGCTGCGCGCGGCCAGCGCCTGCTACTTTTTTTACGCCAACTTCTTTTCCGCGCGTAATGGAAAGCGATGTCGATAAATTAATATAGTTGATACAGGCAATAGTAATAATAAAGAGGCCGACGGCTCCAAAAATATAGATGTAGTACATAGCGCCGAGGTTTCGTCCATAGCCACCCCGTATTTCAGCAGAATGAAAATGGATATCAGTAAGAGGCTGAAGACTGAACGAAGTCTTGGCTGTTTTTGTATCGCGGTTGTTGTTGACAGTTTCAGTTATGGCAGCTTCTACCGCAGTTACATCGATGTTGTTTTTCAACAAGAGGTAGGTGCTGAAAGAATTAGAGCTCCAGTCGCCGGCGCTGACTTCCTTATACCAATCCGCGCTAGCGAAGGTCTTCAACGAGACCAGGATATTGAAACTTAAATGCGAGTTCGGTGGGAAATCGTCCAGGACAGCCGTTATCTTCAGCGGCTGGTCAAAGCGATCGGTGCGAACAAACTTATTGACCACATCGGTGGTTCCGAAAAGTCTTTCAGCCGATGACCTGGTCAGCACGATGGTATTCGCTTCTGCTAAAGCGTTTTCCCGAGACCCTTGAAGTATTCTAAAATCAAAAATGTCGAGAAATGATTGTTCTGTGGCTGTAAAATCTTCGTAGATCTTATTTTCGTTTTCGTCGGACAAAAAATTTGCACGCCCAATTCCCACGATTCTAACTCCCGTCTCAATACCAGGTAATTCGTCACTTAACGATGCAATGCGGAAAGGAACTTCGCCCAGCTGCGCAATTTTTCCCTCCGAACTTTCATTTTCCAGTACACGGTAAATCCGGTCCCGGCGGCCGTGCATACTTTCAAAGCTGAATTCATCAAAAATGTATAGGCCAATAAACAAAACACTAATAAAGCTGAGCGTTAGTCCCAGCACATTCACAGCGGAATATTCTTTGTGTTTTGAAAGAAATCTCGCGGCAATGCGAATATTTTTTATAAACATGGCAATAAGTTTTACTGTCTACTGGATAAGACGACTGAAGTTACAAGTTTGACGTCTGAAACTTAAAATTTTTTTTATGGGACTATTCCTGTCGCAACGCCCTTATTGGCGTTTCGAGGGCTGCCTTCAGACTAGTGACGCCTATTGTAACCAGGGTGATGATAATCAGTAAGACCGGCGGCAATGCAAACATCTGCCATGTCAATGGTATGCGGAAGGTGAAATTCTGAAGCCATTCGTGACTCCCCCAATAAATTACCGGTACCGTTATGCAATAAGAGACCAACAGAACCTTGAGGAAATCTTTGGAAAATAAATAAAGGATAACGGAGGTGGAAGCACCCAAAACTTTCCTGATGCCAACTTCTTTTGTTCTTTGTGAAACAGAAAAAATGGAAAGTCCGATCAACCCCAAACAGGTTACAACGATCGCGAGCATCGTGAACACGTTGAAGATCCTTCCAAACTGAAGGTCATCTTTATACTGATTATCAAAAAACTCATCCAGGAAAAAATAGGAAAATGAATTGTCAGGAAACGTCTTTGAATGAACTGACTCAATGGCACCCAAAGTTGATTGTAGCGCTCCGGATTCAAGTCGAATTGAAAAATATCGCCAGCCCATCCATCGAGGTTGCATATACATCACAGGCTCAATTCTTTTCTCAAGTGACTCTTGGTGATGATCGGCGACAACACCGACGATCTCAGCATGACGCATTTCCGGGCCCCACCAGAATTGTAACTTTTCCCTTAACGCATCTCTGACATCACTGATTTCCAGGCGTTTCAGAAATTGTTCGTTTACAAGTACCGGTATTGACTCCACATTATCCCCAATCCTAAATGCCATCGTCTCACTTCGCTGAAACATTCTGCCTTCAAGCAATTCGATTTGATAAGTGGAGAAAAAGCTCGTGTCAATTCCAGGCACCGACGCTCCGAAGTAATCGCTATCATTTTGCGATTTGGCTCTGGCAACAGGTGCATACTCCACCACAGAACGCCCGGGAATGTCGGCAGATGCCGATACATTTTTAACACCTGGTATTTGAAGTACATTATTTTTAAAGAACGAAATTTTATCGCCTGCCAGCGAATCGTACACGGCTGGGGCTTCAACAATAACCACTTGCTCTCTCTTAAATCCTGGATCTTGCGACCGCATAAACGAAACTTGCAGATAAATGGTAATCGCGCCAGCCAGTAAGAGTATTGCCAGGACGTATTGGAACGAGATCATCAGTTTCCTTAACCTTACGCCGGAAGGTGATTTGAAAAATTTTCCTTTTAAAACTATCGCAGGGTTAAAGGATGACAATGTCATGGCAGGGTACGCGCCGATAAGAATGACGACCGAAAAGAAAACTGCAATGACCATCAGCCACTGCGTGGGATTATCCATGAGACCGTTTTGGAACAAAACATCGCCTATTCTTTTTTCTATAAGCCGTTCGAACCAGCCCCACGACACCAACGAGATGCCGACTGCTCCTAATAGTCCAAGGCAATTAATTACCGTGGTGTCAAATAAAAACTGCACGATCAATTGTTTGCGGCTAGCGCCTACGGTTTTACGCAACCCAACTTCCTTAGATCGCTCTAACGCCTTTGCTGTCGATAAATTGATATAGTTGATCCACCCAACGACAAGAATAAAACCGGCAAGTAGAGAAAGAAAATAAACCGTTCGGGCATCCCCGTTCCTGCTTTGTTCATCGGCAAATTTCGAATGCAGGTGTATGTCAGTAATGGGTTGTAAAAAATAGGTTAGCCGGACACCGCCTTGGTAGTCTTGCTCATGATATTTCTTTGTAAACGCTGGGATCTTCGACTCAAATATTTTCAGATCTGCTTCGTCATCTAATAATATGTAGCTATAGAAGGCAGACCAGGTCCACATATCGTATCCATCACCGAAGTTTTGCTGCATTGTTGAAAAGGAGATGAGAATGTCGAACTGCAAGTGAGAGTTTAATGGGACATCCTTTACAATTCCAGTCACCGTCAAGAGTCTCTCGCGATTTAGACGCAGCTGTTTTCCAAGCGCGGCAGTGTTACCAAAATATTTTCGTGCTACGCTTTCCGTGACTACCACTGAGTTAGGTTCTTTTAAAGCATCTTCAGTACCCGCTATCAGCGGAAACGAAAAGAGCTTAAAGAAGGAAGCATCAGAAAACCAAACACTTTCCTCATTAAAAGCAACGAGATCTCCTTTATCGTTATGGTAAGAAAATTCGAGAGCATTAGCAACGAAGGAACTTAGATCGCCTGTGAACAAAGAAGTTTTTATCAACCGGCAATAATCTGCTACTTCAGGTAAATCAGCCTTCATTGCAGGAACAACAGCCGGGGAGTTCGCGGCGCCGCCACCCAAGGGAGTCGAACTTCTGTAA
>DASQTN010000834.1:0-6139 GCA_035641895.1 Chryseolinea sp.
TTCGGTGCACTCGCCATGATGTCCAGAAAATATGCACACAAAATTCCTTTCATAGTTAAGATTAACCATAATGAGCTGCTCACATATCCTAATAAGGCAGATCAGATCATGTTCGGCTCTATAAAAGATGCATGGAATTTGGGCGCAGTCGCGGTCGGTGCCACTATTTATTTTGGATCGGACAACTCTACCCGCCAAATCGTCGACGTTGCCCAGGCTTTTGAGCGCGCTCACGAACTGGGAATGGCGACGATTCTGTGGTGTTACACCCGTAATAATGCATTCAAAAAAGAGGGAATAGACTATCACGTCTCTGCGGATTTAACTGGTCAGGCAAATCATTTGGGCGTTACCATCCAGGCTGATATTATCAAACAAAAGCTTGCAGAAAATAACGGAGGGTATAAGGCGCTAAACACGGGCGGAAGCAGCTACGGGAAGCTTGACGAACGTATTTATACCGAACTTACCACCGATCATCCCATTGACCTTTGTCGCTATCAGGTTGTCAATTGTTTTATGGGCCGCGCTGGCCTGATAAGCTCTGGCGGGGAATCTAAGGGTGCCAGCGATCTGGCAGATGCTGTTCGCACCGCCGTGATCAACAAACGTGCAGGTGGGATGGGCCTGATTTCAGGCCGCAAATCGTTCCAACGACCTTTGAAGGAGGGAATTGAAATACTAAACGCTATTCAGGACGTATACCTGGACAAGTCGATCAGTTTAGCCTAATAAAAAAATACTGGTGGCCGATGCAGAAGTTGTTCTTCATCGGCTTTATTTTTAATAAAAGTTTATAACATGTCTTGGTTCAAGCGTAGCGATAAAGGGATCTTAACCCCAACTGAATCCAAACGGGAAGTTCCGGATGGACTCTGGTTCAAATCACCTGCTGGAAAAATTGTTCATACCCGTGAGTTAAAAAACAACGCGTATGTAGTGCCAGACGAAGATTATCACGTAAGAATCGGTTCCGAGGAATACTTTGAGGTCTTGTTCGATGAAAATAAATACACGGAGATGGATTCCAACATGGAATCCGCAGATCCTTTAAAATTCAAAGACACAAAACCTTATCCAAAACGTATAAAAGAAACGCAGGAAAAGTCACAGCTAAAGGATGCTGTCCGTACCGCGTATGGCAAACTGAATGGTATCGACATCACCATCGCCTGCATGGACTTCAGTTTTATTGGTGGCTCTATGGGTTCCGTTGTAGGCGAAAAAATTGCGCGTGCCATGGATTACAGCATTAAGCAGAAGATACCTTTTTTGATGATATCCCGATCAGGCGGCGCGCGGATGATGGAGGCTGGACTTTCACTGATGCAAATGGCCAAAACATCGGCGAAAATTGCGCAGATGGACCAAGCCAAGGTACCTTATATTTCTTTGCTAACCGACCCGACAACGGGAGGGGTAACAGCTTCTTATGCGATGCTAGGAGATTTTAACATCGCCGAGCCCAATTCACTGATCGGCTTTGCTGGCCCGAGGGTAATTCGTGAAACCATTGGAAAAGATTTGCCGAAGGGTTTTCAAAGTGCCGAGTTTGTTCTTGAGCATGGATTTCTGGATTTTATTATCGATCGTAGAAATCTAAAAAGCCGACTCTCAACGTTGTTGCGAATGCTGCAGAATTAACACAGTCAGGCTACGTGTTAAGTAACCTTACCTCACTCAGACAAGGGCGCGCTCTTCCTCTAATAAATGAAGAGAAAAGTGCATTAACACTTGAAAGACCTTCAACTGCTGCGTGAAAATTCTCTGTGATTACTCTGTACCCTCTGGTGACTCTGTGGTGAAAAAACTTAACCACGGTACCAGATAGCACACGGAGTTTCGCAAGAACTTGCGAGCTTCAAACGCAAATTCATTTCAATCTTCCTATGAACGCTGCCAATTCACTTTGCAGCGAGCGATCTTGAAGCGCTATATTCCTTTACCGTATCGATGAAGCATTTTACTTTATCGACCTCCGTATCGGGATATAAACCATGACCGAGATTAGCGATGTGTTTATGTGGGCCGAATGCATCCAGCATCTTCTTAGTTTCACGTTTTACATCATCACGCGATCCATACAAAGCGCACGGATCAAGGTTACCTTGCAAAACTTTATTTGGGATTAACATTCGAGACTCCTCTATTCCCATATTCCAGTCCAGTCCTACCACGTCGCAGTTAATGAGGTTCATCGCTTCTCGCGCGAAAAAAGCGCCCTTAGGAAAAACTATTTTAGGGACATCCGAGATGGCATCACATATCTTTGAAATGTATCGGAAAGAGAATTCTTTGTATTGATCGGGACCTAAAATTCCTGCCCAGGAATCAAAAATCTGAATCACATCAGCGCCTGCTTTTACCTGACCTCTTAAATAATTGATCGTGCTCTGCGTAATCATCTCCAATAATTGATGGGAAAATTCCGGCTGAGTATACAGCATTTTTTTTGCTGCGCTAAACGTCTTACTTCCCTTGCCCTCGATCATGTAAGAGAAAATGGTCCAGGGGGCGCCCGCGAAGCCAATCAGGGGCACTTTACCATTAAGTTCCTTTTTGGTTAGGGTGATAGCGTCCAGGACATATTGAAGCTCACCAGCGGCAGCTACGTGCAAGCCACTCAAATCCTTCGGCGAGGAAATTTTCTTCGGAAAAACAGGGCCCTTATTTTCCTCCATCTCGTAATCCAGGCCCATGGCCTCAGGGATCACCAATATGTCAGAAAAAATGATCGCCGCATCAACGCCCAGAATATTGACTGGTTGAATCGTAACTTCCGTGGCAAGCTCCGGCGTTTTCACGAGCGTTTTGAAATTTTTTGCGATTTCCCTAACCTTTCGGTACTCAGGCAAAATCCTTCCCGCCTGCCGCATAAGCCAAACTGGTGTACGCGTTGTCGTTTCTGCCTTAGCAGCCTGAATGATGAGCTTGTTTTGCATTGGCCAAAATTAGGAAAGGAACGACTGGATTTACAGTTCCTCAATTTTTTATAATAAAAAAAGCCATCTCTTAGTCGGAGACGGCTCATTTGTTAAAGCTTTTGTTCGAATTATGCTTCTGCAATCGGCTCAACCGACACAAAAGATTTTTCTTCTCTTTTCTTCTTAAAAACTACGATGCCATTAGTAAGAGCAAATAAAGTATGATCTTTTCCCATACCGACGTTCTTTCCAGGATGATG
Source organism: Chryseolinea sp. (assembly GCA_035641895.1). GTDB lineage: Bacteria > Bacteroidota > Bacteroidia > Cytophagales > Cyclobacteriaceae > Chryseolinea. Next base: position 3,185 of record DASQTN010000834.1, read on the forward strand.
TTTTGTACCGCGTTGACGGACAATAATATTCCCTGCAATTACTTTCTGTCCTCCATAGACCTTAATCCCTAGTCGTTTGCTTTCCGATTCGCGGCCGTTCTTTACTTTACCTTCGCCTTTTTTATGTGCCATGGTTGAAAATCGTTATTCGTTGATGTTATCCTATGCTTTCAATTTGAACCTTCGTGAATTGCTGGCGATGGCCATTCTTCACCACATAGCCTTTTCTTCTCTTTTTCTTGAAGACAATAACTTTGTTGCCCTTAACATGCTCTAAAATCTTCCCTGAAACAGACACGCCACTCAACAGCGGAGCTCCAATGTTTATAGCGCCTCCGTCGTCAAACAGGAGAACTTTATCAAAATTTACTGCAGTTCCGGCATCGCCATCTAATTTTGGGGCGTAGATATATTGATCCTTAGCCACTTTGAACTGTTTTCCTGCGATCTCTACTATTGCGTACATAGCTTTTGAAAATTGGACTGCAAAGGTAAAAAAAGAATCAAGAAATATTTACCGGTACTCAAATATCTTCCGAGAAAATGCATTTTTAAGCCGAAAAAAAAATTGAAAAATCTTTTGAGCCTATTTAATCTCAAAGAAAGCGCTAACCTGAACGGATTAAACTACTATTTCACAGCAACTTATCTTTCCACAAAGTATGCACAAGTTATCCACAATCGTTGTATTTGAGTCAAAAACGCTGTTTTGATTTTTAGAATCATTCTACTTCATTTGTACACTTGATACGGGGCGGTTATTCATTCGGTATCACCAAACAAAATTTTATTATTTGAGAATTATCGGATGCTAGCCGAGGCTAGCGTCCCTTTTATATTTTTGGTTAAACCCTCAAACCCAATTTACCAATGAGCCAGGTAATAAATGAAGAACCTATCTTGAAGGAAAACAAAGATCGTTTTGTACTCTTTCCCATCCGCCAACATGAAATTTGGAAATTTTATAAACAGGCGGAAGCTAGCTTTTGGACAGCCGAGGAAATCGATCTTAGCCAGGATTTACGGGACTGGGTAAATCTAAATGATGGCGAGCGTCATTTTATCACACACGTATTGGCATTCTTTGCCGCAAGCGATGGTATTGTAAACGAAAATCTGGCAGAACATTTTATTTCAGAAGTTCAATACACAGAAGCGAAATTCTTCTACGGTTTTCAAATCACCATCGAAAATATCCATTCTGAAACTTATTCACTTTTGATCGACACCTACGTAAAAGATGCAAAAGAAAAGGACAAACTTTTCCACGCCATTGAAACAATGGAATGTGTAAAGAAAAAAGCGGACTGGGCACTACGTTGGATTAATCAGGGAAGTTTTCAGGAGCGCCTTATTGCTTTCGCGGCAGTTGAAGGAATTTTCTTTTCTGGTTCTTTCTGTTCCATATTCTGGTTGAAGAAAAGAGGGCTTATGCCAGGCTTAAGTTTTTCAAATGAATTGATTTCACGCGATGAAGGATTGCATTGTGATTTTGCCTGCCATTTGTATACTCGTCACATCGTGAATAAAATGCCAGAGCAAACCGTTATCGATATCATTACTGATGCCGTAGAGATTGAAAAAGAATTTGTGACTGATGCGCTACCCGTAAACCTTATCGGGATGAATGCTGTTCAAATGAGACAGTATATTGAATTTGTCGCTGATCGTTTGTTAAATGAACTGGTCGGAAAGAAAATCTACAACGCTACCAATCCATTTGATTTTATGGATATGATATCGTTACGTGGAAAAACGAATTTCTTCGAAAAACGTGTAGCGGAATATCAAAAAGCCGGTGTTATGAAAAGCACGGAAAAAGAAACCTCCGCTAAGTTTTCACTGAACGAAGATTTTTAATTACTTTAAATCACTTTTTAAACTTTCTTACAACAACCCCATTTCCTAAGATGTTAGTATTAAAACGTGACGGACGTAGAGAAACTGTTAAGTTTGATAAGATCACCGCTCGTATTGAAAAACTCTGCTATGGATTAGATCCTAAATTCGTCAACCCGGTAGAAGTGGCCATGAAAGTGATCAATGGCCTCTATGATGGTGTTTCAACGCAAGAGCTAGATAACCTAGCGGCGGAAATTGCGGCTACTTTGACAACAAAGCATCCAGATTTCGCAAAACTTGCAGCGCGTATCGCTGTCTCCAATTTACATAAAGTAACCAGCAAATCGTTTTCAAGTACCATGAAACGGCTCTACACCTATGTAGATCCGAAAAACGGTCAAAATGCTCCGCTGATTTCAAAAGAGACCTACAAAGTAGTAAAAGAACACGCAGCCGAGTTGGATGAAGCCATCATCTATGATCGTGATTTCAGTTACGATTATTTCGGGTTCAAAACGCTTGAACGATCATACCTGATGAAAATCGATGGCAAGGTCATCGAACGTCCGCAGCATTTACTCATGCGCGTAGCCGTAGGGATACACGGTGAGGATATCGCGGCAGCAATCGAAACGTACAACCTGTTATCAGAAAAATGGTTTACGCACGCGACTCCTACCTTATTTAATGCCGGTACTCCTAAGCCTCAATTGTCGTCTTGTTTCCTCCTCACTATGAAGGATGATAGCATTGATGGTATTTATGATACCCTAAAACAGTGCGCGAAGATTTCACAATCAGCAGGAGGTATCGGCCTTAGCATTCACAATGTTCGTGCGAAGGGTTCCTATATCAAAGGTACTGGTGGAACCTCCAATGGTATCGTTCCGATGTTACGAAATTTCGATATGACGGCGCGTTATGTGGATCAAGGCGGTGGTAAGCGGAAAGGAAGTTTTGCCATTTACCTAGAACCATGGCACGCTGATGTTTTCGATTTCCTCGATCTCAAGAAGAATCATGGAAAGGAAGAAATGAGAGCACGCGATCTTTTCTTTGCCGTTTGGATTCCCGATCTATTTATGAAACGGGTCGAAAACAACGAAATGTGGT
>DASQTN010000835.1:0-3424 GCA_035641895.1 Chryseolinea sp.
AACGAAGGGGCTAACAGTTTTCCTTGCCCAGCAGGTGTACCAATTCCAAGCGGCCCGTGGCAGGTTGCACAAAGGCTATTAAAGATCTTTCCCCCCGCGTCCACCAACGCTTGTTCTTCCTTGCTGAAATTCGGATTCGCGCGTCCAAAAAAGGCATTAACGACCGGCGGTTCCAATACTTGTTTCCCCACCAATTGCACGCCGGCTGTCGTATCAATCGCCATTACACCCTTTACCTTCTCATTAGTTCCCGGGATCTTTAGAAGCCGGCCAGTCATCATTGCGCGAATCTTCACTTGGGTATCGTCGTCAGACATCAGATTCAAATAGTTTTTATCGAAAGATTTATCACCCGCTTTATAAAGCGATTCGCTAACCCAGAGTGCCATGATGCGCATCCGGGGATTCGCATCATTCATCAATTCTTTAACAAGGGAAGATTCCAACGCCCCAATTCCTTCCAACACCCAAAGGGCATGAAATTTTGCAAGAATATTGTCACTCGTTTTTATCAGGTTAACTAACGCGGGAGCCACAGATTTATCCTGCCGTTGCACAAGAATTTGTTGTGCCATATCACGCCACCAACCATTTGCATGACTTAAATGAGCCAACAATTCCTGCGAAGTCTGTTCATACATCGTCGGCTTCGTCTTATCGCGGTCTATGCTTTCATGCGTGAGTCGCCAAATGCGTCCTAAGCTTACGACTTTATCAAGTTGGTACTGTCCAATTTTCGCGCGAAGGTAAGACCCGACAGGAGCCCATTCGCCCTCCTGGATAATCCCGTGATACATGTCTACGATGTACATCGTTCCATCCGGCGCGGTAGCCATGTCGACGGGACGAAATAACGGGTCCGTTGAGCGAATGAATTCCGATTTTTCTGGCTGGTACACATTGTAAAGCGTGGTCAATCCCCCTTTAATCTTAGCGTCAACTTGCCGCACGATACGCGCAACAGGTTCCCCATAAAAATATTGCCCGACCAACTCTTTGGGTAGACGATCCCCTCGGAATACATCATTGCCTGAAGCACCCGTAACACGATTGAGAGTTCCTTCCGGCATCCTGACCGCTCCCATTCCGCCCTGCATATCGGCCACGAGAACTGCTGCTCCCCATGGAACATCGAAGCCTTCTTCAAAATTTTTCTCAACGATATAATCGCCGTAGTGGACAGGGAATTGAAAATAAGATGGAAGTCCGTTAGAGCCACCCTGAAACCAAAGTTTACCATCGTCATCATGAGTAATTCCCCACTGCGCATGATTGGAAGCTGTCGACTCACGAATAACACCTTGAGGAGTCTCGCGTATGCGGAAAGGATTGACCGTGCTGTACAACCAGTTATCCATTCCCCAGTATAAAAAGGCCTGTTGATGTTCCACATTTCCTGCCCGTCCAAAGTTGTCTGTGAAAAACTCTTTTTTGTCGGCCCGGCCATCATTATTGGTGTCAGTGTATTTGTAAACAATGTCGGCGTTCGATTCCATAGTAAGAATGGAGTTCGGACCAACGGGCAAAACAAACCGGGGAAAAACCAAGCTATCGACAAACATGACGCCCTTTTCATACACCCCATCGTTGTCCTGATCTTCCCACCTCGAAATTCCGCTTACGGGCTCAAGTGTTCCCTTGGAATCTGCGGTAAGCATATAGGAACGAAGTTCCAATACATACATCCGCCCATTTCCATCGAAGGTTATGGCAGCAGGTTGTTCTATTTTTGGTTCAGTCAGCACCGCTTCTAATGAATAACCGGGAGGCAGCAGGAATTTTTCTTTTTCCTCTTCCACAGCGAGCGGAAGAACTGGATGCTTAGGCTCAAGATCGACACCTTTCCAATATTCGCTCGTAGTATCTGCACCTTCAGGCAATTGAATGACGGTCCACTTACTTTTATCAACCACCTTGCTTGGTTTGTTGCACGAATAAAAGGTCATTGTAAGTCCCGCAAAAAAATAAACAGCCGCAGTCGGCAATGTTTTGATAATGTTCATAACAAGATATTCTTACTGCAAAGTATTAGCTAATGGGGTAATATCATAGCCGTTCACGTAATCGCTGCCTGATCCTTTATCCGTTAAACTTAGAGCAAAAACATCGGATACGGATAACCGATAACAATTAACCAGTGACGGAAACGCTTACAAAAAATCTGTTTGACTTTTACCGGAATTGCATTAATTAGCTAACGTCAGAGAACCTAACCAAAAATTCCATGAAGAAATTAGCATTTAAATGTATTTTGATACTCATAATGATTGTTCCATTATCGGGAGCCACAGCTCAGGAAATAGGAATTCAGATGGGAAGCATGCGCAAGATGTATTCAGAAGGAATGCCGGCCGTAATTGCAAAGTTGAAAGAATTGGGAATCACAGAAATTGAAGGTGGTGGCGGCCGTAGTATGGACAGAGCGGCGTTTAAAAAATTAGCGCAGGAGAATGGCTTGAAAATCATTGCTACGGGAGCTGGTTTCGACAATCTTCAAAACCCGGATAGTCTTCAAAAAATTATCACCAACGCAAAAGAGTTAGGCGCCCAGTATGTTATTTGTTACTGGATTCCGCACGATGGCGATAACTTCACTTATGCTGACATGCAAAAAGGTGTCGAAGTTTTTAATGCTGCTGGCAAAACTTTGAAAGAAAACGGGCTGTCATTTTGGTACCATGTGCATGGCTATGAATTCAGGAAATATCCAGAAGGAAAAGGAACACTCTTCGAATACATGATGGATAAGACGAACCCAGAATATGTCAATTTTCAAATGGATGTCTTTTGGATCAAAAACCCGGGACAAGACCCGGCAGCCCTATTGAAGAAATACCCTACCCGTTGGAAAAGCTTGCATCTAAAAGATCGCAGAATCGGAACTCCTGACAATTTAAATGGCCGACAAGACAAGGAGACTAATGTTGTATTAGGGACGGGCGATGTCGGCATCGCGGAGGCGATGAAGGCGGCCAAGAAGATCGGCATCAAGCATTATTTTATAGAAGATGAATCGTCACGCGCGCTTGAGCAGGTTCCGGCAAGCGTTGCTTACCTTAAATCCCTCAAATAGTTTAATGGTTTGATGTTCGAGGTTCGAAGTTGGTGTAACTTCGACCCTCAAACGTTGAACCTTGAATTAAGTAATGTATACATCCTTATTGGGAATTTTAACAGCTATTTTTTGGGCCGTCGCCGACATTTTTATCGCGCAATCCACGAAGTCTTTCAAACCGGTTTTTGCTGCGGCGCTGGTAAGCTTTCTTGGCGCAATATTGTTCGGCATCTATTACATGTTTTTCATCCGAGTTCCAGTTCCTACCAATATGCATGGCGTTGTTTGGAGCGGGCTCGCGGGATTTTTTATTTCCATTGCCGGGGTGTTTTTTTTTCGCGCCCTGCATCAGGGACCAATAGGTCTCAT
>DASQTN010000836.1:0-3922 GCA_035641895.1 Chryseolinea sp.
ACAACACATAGAACGTCAACACCTCAACACATAAAGCATGAAAACCCGTCGAGATTTTTTAAAGCTCTCAGCGTTGCTACCGGTGTCTACGCTAGCGACAGCGTCGAAGTCTGTCAATAGACCTATTGTTCTTTCCACCTGGAATTTTGGAATACAAGCGAACGAAGCTGCTTGGAAGATTTTATCTGCAGGTGGACGAGCGCTGGATGCCGTTGAGGCTGGGGCGAAAGTTCCTGAAGGTGATCCAAAGGAGACTTCAGTGGGCCTGGGAGGCCTGCCCGACCGCGATGGGCATGTAACACTGGATGCTTGCATCATGGATGAGGAGGGTAGATGTGGATCCGTAGCTTTTCTGGAGCATATTGTGCATCCTATTTCGGTCGCACGCATGGTGATGGAAAAAACTCCGCACGTAATGTTGGTAGGGGAGGGCGCATTGCAGTTTGCTTTGGCCAATGGTTTTAAAAAAGAAAAGTTGCTGACAAAGGAGTCGGAGAAAGCCTGGCGTGAATGGACAAAGAAATCAGAGTACAAGCCGATCATCAATGTCGAAAATCACGACACAATTGGTATCATTGCGCTGGATGCAAACGGTAATCTATCGGGTGCATGCACAACCAGTGGGCTAGCCTACAAGATGCGCGGACGGGTGGGAGACTCGCCCATAATCGGTGCAGGCCTGTACGTAGATAATGAAATCGGTGCAGCCACAGCCACTGGTGTCGGAGAAGAGGTAATCAGGATAGTCGGCTGCCACCTGGTAGTCGAATTGATGAGACAGGGAAATTCACCGGAAGACGCCTGTAAACTTGCAGTCGAACGTATATTGAAAAAAAATCCTGCGAAAGCAAATGAAGTCCAGGTTGGATTTTTAGCGCTTAATAAAAACGGGGAGGCTGGAGCGTATTGCTTACAACAAGGGTTTAACTACGCTAAGCATGACAGCACAGGCAATACGTTAATTGATTCACCTTTTAAGCTTTAACTTTTAAGCTGTCAGCATACAGCACTCAGCTAACAGCTTCGTTTCCCGAAATTTGTGGCTGAAATTGATTTATTTTAAGATTCTGTTTTGCTGTCAGCTGTATGCTGTCAGCTGATTGCTCAACTATGAAATTAGAAATTGTAGTATACAACATCGAATCCGCATTAAAAGCTCAGGAGGGTGGAGCGGATCGAGTCGAATTATGTGACAATCCAGGAGAAGGCGGAACAACGCCATCATATGGTACCATTGAACTCGTTCGGCAAAATTTAAGCATTGACGTGTATGTTATGATTCGTCCACGCGGGGGTGACTTTCATTATTCGAGTTATGAATTTCATTCCATGAAACGTGACATTTCACAATGCCAGAAACTCAGTGTTGACGGAATCGTGTTTGGTATTCTCAGCCCCGATGGAACGATTGACAAGAAGCGTTGCAAAGAATTAATAGCGCAGGCAAAACCGCTGAAAGTTACCTGTCACCGGGCTTTCGATATGACCCGGGATCCTTTTGAGGCGCTCGAAGATTGTATCGAAGTTGGTTTCGATCGAATCCTCACGGCCGGGCAACGTGCGGTAGCCAACCAAGGGGCCGACCTTATTGGAGAATTAATCCGGAAGGCAAATGGGCGTATTTCAATCATGCCTGGATCCGGTGTTAATGAAAATACGGTTGAAAATATTGTTTCCAAATCAGGAGCTTCCGAGATCCATTTTTCTGCGACCGCGTTTCGTTCAAGCCCGATGGTTTTTAAAAACGAAAACATTGAGGGAATGGGCGGTGAAGAAGGTTCGGAATTCAAATTAAGAACAGTTGATCCCGAGCGCATAAAAAAAATGCGTGCCCTTGCCACCGGTAGCATCAGCAAATGAAGTGACAACGGAATGTTGTTTCCTACATGGAAAAAAAATAGGGGGAACCCAATCCCCCTATCAACCAAAATTAAACCCGATCCCTATCCCTATTTATTCGCGTTTGGCCTTGATCGGAAATGTACCAAACTGCCCCACAGTAATACTTCCATTAAAGTTATCGCCAGTTACAATTGCCTTCACTTGAATTGGCATTGTGTTGCCTCCTTGTCCGGTAGCTTCATAAGCAAAAGTCAATTCATTGCCTTGCAGTGAAACAGATGATAATTCTGTCGTGGAATTGAATCGTTTATTCGTGATAGACCCTGAATAGGTCTCGCCGTCTTTCTTCAGGACAAGTGTACCTTCACCACCCTGTGGTGATTCTATGGTATACGACCATGAGCCTGTTGCATCCACGACTGCTGTAGGATCACCCGCTGCTACTTTTACAGCAGCCGCTCCCTGCGCACCGGGACGAGTACCTTGACCCCCATTAAAACCACCACTACGTTGTTGAGGACCACCTCCGCCACCTTCCATGCCTCCGCCGCCATTATCACCACCACCATCTTTCAAATCGTCATTGCTAATGGATTTGCTTCTCCTTGGACGCTGCCCCTCGACGCTCATCTTTCCAATGCGGTAGCTGAAGTTTATCCTAAAGCCCATGTTGTTTAATACATTCAGACTTTTTTGTCTGAAATTGTCTGAGCTCGATTCGCTTTTGATTTTAAAAGATGGTGTAAAGAAATTCTCCGCTCCGAGTCCGATACTGCCTCGCTTGTCGTTGAATTCTTTTCTCACTCCGAGACTATAAATTCCAAAGCCGCCCCGGGTACCTTGCAGTTGTACTTCCCGGCCACGAAAGAAACTGAAGAATTGTAATCCCCATCCTTTGTCAAGGTTATAACTTCCGAATATGCGACCGCTAGCCACCCAACCTTCATTGTGCGAAGAAATGTTATCGTCTAGCACTGCGTAGTACAAATCGGTTCCTCCGTTAAGTGAAAGCTTTCCCATGTTTACATTCGCAAAAACGCTCAAGCCGTAGGCATTTTCTGTGCCTATATTCTGATAAGTTGTCAGCATCGCTCCACCTTCCTGCGGGGTGCGAACGCGCTGTATCGAGCCCGTTGTATTTCTGACAAAAGTTGTAAAATTCAAAGAAGATCCTTTTATATATGCGTTATAACTCAGCTCGTAATTGTTGGTATATTCAGGATCCAACGTTGGATTTCCTTCTGATATATCGATCTCATTTGAGTTCTGCCGATTTGGATTCAGGAACTGAATGGAAGGTCGTTGGATGCGCCTGTTGTACGCAAGCTTGACCATGTTTCCTGCTTTTAATTTCTTGGACAGGTTGACACTTGGCACAAAAACACCATACGATGGAATTTCTATATTGCTTTCCACCCTGCTATAAGCTTCAATTACTGTATACTCATATCGAGATCCTGCCTTTATGCTGTAGCCCTTGTCAAGTGACAAGGTATAGGCGAGATAACCGGCAAGCACATTCTGGTCGTAGTTGAGATTATTGTCATAATCAGGAGTCGTTACAGCATAATATTGGCCGTCAGCATCCTGTTCAAATCGTTCATAGTCACTGAACGCCCGGCGCATAATATCTTTGCCACCAACTTCAAGGATTTGATTGGTACCAATTGGGGTTTGAAAGTCAGCCTGGACCGCTATTTCCTGATTGTAACTGTCATTAAAATTTATGAACGATTTAGATTCAGGAGAATTGAACTGTTCAATCAATCTATTTTGGAAGTCATTGTTCCGGTTATTTTTGCTATAAAGCGCCAATATGCTAAACTCTTTTTGTGGCTTCTCATAGAGGCGCGTATACGTTAAATTAATGTCTACTGTGTTGGACAAATCTTTGGTCTCAACATCTTGAAGTGTACTTCTGGAAGAAACGTCGTTTTGAAAATATTGCGTGAACAATCCATCCTGGTAGGTCTTGTTATTGCGAGCACCAAAACGTACTGAGGCAGCTAGTGTATTCTTTTTATCAATATCATAATCCCAACCCAAAGTATAGTTCCCAAATACTCCATTGTTGCGTGTA
>DASQTN010000837.1:0-6529 GCA_035641895.1 Chryseolinea sp.
AACAAACATGAAGCATTCCATTTGGGCGCTGGACCCGCCTGAGTCATCGTATCCACCGTCAATCGCCGTCAAAACTGTTGAGCTTCAATCCACTGCCGTTGCCGAGAAATATTTTTTCGACATACGAAAGGCAATGATGGAAGACGGTGTGAATATTTCCAATGAACACAATTTATTAGAGATAGCCCGACAATTAAATGATGATGAATTTGATTTGGATTTATTTATTAAAGATTGGCGGAAAGGGAAAGGTAAAGAGTCATTTCGAGAAGATCTTAAGAAAACTAAATTCCATGGGATTGGAAGATTTCCTACCCTTACCTTTCAGAATCCGGAGGGACATGGGATAATGATCATCGGTTATCGTCCTTACAAAATTTTAGAAGAAGCATTTCTTTTTTTACTTGGCAAAAGTGAGTTAGCAAAAATTAAATGACCAATCATCGAACAATGCCCTATCGCTTTCTCTTTGCTACAGGAATTGAAAATAGTGCACCCACGATTAACAATGGCAAATACCGCATGGACGAGTTGGAGAAATGCGCGCACTATAAATATTGGGAGAAAGATTTTCAACTTGTTGAGCAGATGGAGATCAGTTTCCTCCGTTACGGACCACCGATCCATCGATGTTTTCTCGGTGAAAATAAATATGATTGGGAATTTGCTGACATCACATTCAAAGCGCTGCGGCAACGAAAAATAATCCCTATCGTGGATCTTTGCCACTTCGGAACCCCGGACTGGATTGGAAATTTTCAAAACCCAGATTTTCCGCGACTCTTTGCCGGATATGCCGCTGCATTTGCCACCCGCTTCCCCTGGGTACAATTATATACACCCGTGAACGAAATGTACATTTGTGCACTTTTCTCCGCGTATTACGGATGGTGGAACGAACAGCTTACCACTGACTTTACATTTGTTACCGCGTTGAAGCACGTTGTGAAAGCGAACGTGCTGGCTATGCAAGAAATATTGAAGGTCACTCCGAATGCAATTTTTATACAGAGCGAGTCATCGGAGTATTTTCATGCTGAAAACCCCAGAGCTATTAAACCGGCAGAGCTCATGAACGCGCGGCGGTTTTTATCGCTCGATTTGAATTACGGTAAGCGTGTCGAATCAGAAATGTATGAATATCTTCTTGACAATGGGATGACCCGGGATGAATATCATTTTTTTACGAGCAATAATTTAAAGCGGCATTGTGTGATGGGAAACGATTACTATGTAACGAACGAACACCGCGTCAGCGAGGATGGGACAACTACCGGGTCAGGTGAAATTTTTGGTTACCATACCATTACGTCTCAATATTATGATCGCTACCGTCTTCCAATTATGCACACGGAGACTAATATGAATGAAGGTCCCGATGGGAAGGCTGCTGTGAATTGGCTGTGGAAGCAGTGGGCCAACGTGATGCGTGTAAGAAATGATGGTATGCCTATCGTTGGTTTTACATGGTATTCCCTTACTGATCAAGTGGATTGGGATAGCGCACTACGCGAAAACAATGGACGAGTAAATCCCTTAGGTTTGTTTGATCTCAATAGAAACATACGGAACGTGGGCACTGCTTATAAGCAACTTATTGCAGAATGGCGGGATGTACTTCCTACGAACAGCGTTTGTCTTACGGTACCAATCAACTACAACCTCATCGGTGATATAGGTTCATCAACAGACAAGCGACGAAAAAATAAACGAAGCGCTCAAGCGCTCTTCAACGCCGGAAAGGCTGATCCGAATGAATCATTCCGATGAGGTGTGTATAAAATGAAACGCAGAGTTTTGACCTCGGGAGCGTTGGCACCATCAACGTTTCGGCAGAATATAGATTTCAACGTTAGCGATTTAGCATACTTTTTGACCTCTCGGTCTATCAAACAAAAAAAACAATATGAAAAAATTTTGGAGTTGGGCATTCGTGGTGACTGTTGTCATTGCCAGTGCATGTGATGATGATGATGATGATTCGGCTTCCATGCTTCAGCAAACCGATCGTGATTTTGTTCTAAACGCTTCGGAAGGAAACTTAGCGGAGATACAGCTTGGTACTTTGGCTGCCTCTAAAGCGAGTACACCAGCGGTGCAGGATTTCGGCGAAATGATGGCATCCGAACATCAGACAGCATTAGACGAATTGGAATCTATTGCCGATTTGAAGAATGCAACGATGACGACGGAATTAAATGCCGAACATCAGCAAGTCAGAGAAAAGCTAACGGGTATGAGCGGTTTTCCTTTTGATACAGCGTATATGAATAGCCAAGTTAAGGACCATGAAAAGACTATAGCGCTCTTTCAAACGGAGATCGCCAATGGAAAAGATCAGGAGGTTAAGGATTACGCAAGAAAGTATTTGCCTCATATTCAAATGCATCATCATAAAGCAGATAGCATTCGGAAGACGTTGAACCAATAACACGTAGGATGATTTAAAAAAACGCGGCTCTGTTTGAGCAGCGATCATTTGTAAATAAAGAATTAATACCGTCGAAAAGTGAGGGAGCATAATAATGTGCATTTACATGCTTAGTGGATTGGGCGCTGATCGACGCGTATTCGATTTTTTAGATTTATCGGAACACGATGTACGTCATGTGGAATGGATCGAGCCAAAACGAAATGAAACCATCCAACAATATGCTTTTCGCCTGCTGGATCAGATTCATCATGTGCGACCAATTCTTATTGCAGTTTCCTTTGGAGGGATCGTTGCCATCGAGGTTGGAAAACTTATTCCCACCGAAAAGATCGTTCTTATCTCGTCTGTTAGAACAAAGTATGATATACCGGTATTCTTTAGACTCGTGAATCACTTATGGCTTCACAAAATTTTAGACAAGCTGTATACAAGTGGAAGTTTTAATTTATTGAATTGGTTCTTTTCCGCAGAAAGTGCCGCCGAGAAGGAGTTGGTACGAGCTTCTTTTTGCAAAATAAATTCGCGCTTTTATTCATGGGCTATTGAGCAAATATCAACATGGAAAAATAGCGAAGCTCCTAAAAATGCCGTTGCGATTCACGGCACACGGGATCGAGTTTTCCGCGTGCGCTCGGCGGATGAAATGATACCTGGGGGAGGACACTTTATGGTGCTGAGTAAAGCGAAAGAACTTAGTCGTATTTTAAATAAAATTCTCGCTAAACAAGAAATTACTGACAACAACATCAATGTTGAAGCGCAGCTATCCTAACGACTATTACAAAATAATAATGAAGGGTAAACTCAAAATAAATATTCATGCGAACGTCATGTCTACACTACAGGTGCCTCCTATTACTGATATTGACCGTTATAAGTACCGGCAGCGGAGCACAGGACAAAAACAAAGTTCCTTTAGAAGAAACCATTACTTCGCATACATTCAGGCTGCGGCGAGTCGACGCTACAGCCGAGAGAATAAAGCTGCTTCGCGTACCACCGGGCTTCTCTATAGGTGTTTTCGCATCAGGAACAGGAAGTCCATGTATGATGAAGGGTATGTGTGATGTTAGGATATACGTTACGGATACATCGATGTTTGGAAGGCGTGGGGGACTTGCGCAATATATCGACGGTTCTCTGTTGGTCAGCGACGATGTCAATGGCATAATCTACCGCATTTCCAGCCAGTCAAGTACAAAGTAAAAGCACGTCATATGAAAAATAACATAGAACCCTGGGACTGGCAGCGAATTTTACTTGGCGAAACACCTGTGGAATTCTTACTTGAAGTGTTCCTTAGGACAATTGTCATGTATGGATTTCTCCTCGTGATTTTGCGATTTCTCGGGAAACGTATGGATGCCCAGTTAACTATAACCGAATTTGCCGTAATGATTTTATTAGGAGCCATCATATCGGTGCCCATGCAAATGCAAGACAAAGGGATCGTTCTTGGCGTCACTGCGCTGACATGCGTACTACTATTTCAACGCGGAATAAACTGGCTGACGGTTAAAAACCAACGTGTGGAAGATGTTACACAAGGAACAATGAGTACGGTAATTAAAAATGGAGTTTTACAAATCGACGAGATGCAACGTATAGCCCTATCGAAGCAAAATTTGTTTGCGGAATTGAGAAAAAAGAAAATCTTCAATCTGGGACAAATAAAACGCGCTTATTTCGAAGCGTGCGGACTTCTAAATGTGTATGAAGAAAAAAACAAAAAGCCCGGTTTGTCCTTGTTGCCACATGGAGAAAATAAGCTAGTGGAAGTTGTGGCAACTGTAGATAGCGGCAAAATGTCTTGCATAAACTGCGGGTTTGTTTCAAGCAAAGATGATCACGGCAAGAACTGCGACAACTGTGGTGCTCGGGAATGGGCTGAAGCAATTATATAAGAAATGAATTCATCGGATTTTAATTTGTGGGATTGGCAGCGAATATTCATTGGAGAAGTTCCAACACCTTTTATCATTGAAGTCATCCTACGTCTCGCTATAGTATATGTGCTTCTGCTGTCATCCATGCGTCTGCTTGGAAAACGGATGGCGTCGCAGCTTTCGCGAAATGAATTGGCTGCACTAGTCTCCCTTGCTTCCGCCGTTGGAATTCCGATTCTTGATCCTCAGCGAGGAGTTCTCCCACCCTTAATCATTGCCATTGTTGTTGTAGCAATTAGCAGAATACTTTCTCACTTTACAGCAAAGGATCCACGTGTGGAATCATATACACAGGGATCTCTGGATATTTTAGTTAAGGACGCCATCATTGATATGAAGGCAATGGCAAAAACAAGAGTAACACGCGAAAGGATCATGGCGCAACTACGGTCGGATGGTATTACGAATCTCGGCCAGGTTAAAAGATTGTACATCGAAGCCAATGGCAGTTTTTCATTAGTGAAAGAAGAAACACCATCGCCTGGTCTCGCTGTAATACCCGAAGACGATTTACAATTTCTTCATGAACAACCTATGTCTGATTGTTTAGTATGTGGCACCTGCGGAAATAAAAATATATCCGGTGACCGTTCAACAGTATGCGGAAATTGCAATAACAGTACCTGGACGAAAGCGATCAAGAGTACCTAAGTAACTCGCTCGCACTGAGTTTTCGAGAGAATTGCTGCACGATCCACTGTACATTGAACGCTCGCTCACATCCGAGATCCAACTGAGAGAAATAAAAAAAGAAAGCCAGAAACCAGCTTTCTTTTTTCCTAAACTCACTGCAACCCGCCAATCAGTGTGTGACGTTTGTACGATAGCCGGCATGTTTAGACTCTGTTTCAGTCATTAGTCCAGCTCCAATTTCAAGCACACCTAATATTAAATGTGGCAGGTACACGACCTCATCAAAGTCAAACAGCCAGGGCGACGCTGCTAAAAAGACACCTGAGATAACGTCTAACGTTAAGTGCGCGCGCATCGAAAGGGTCTTCGATATGCTATATTCATAATTTGTAACCAGGCTGTACAGAATTACACCTATACCAAGCACCACTGGTACCCACGTCTCTGCCCCTCCACGATAAAAATCTAATAGCCAGGGCGCAGCTATTAAAATAATGCCCATAAGGTAATCCAATACCCCATGAACTTTCGTTGATATCACTCTCATAGCTAAATAGTTTACTTGTTTCACTTCGACAAAGTTGAGACCAGACGGAGGCCACCGAAATTGCTTAACTACGCTAGTTACCACGCAATGGTCAAGGAAATTTTTCGTCAGAAGTGATTATTTATTTTCACATTCTTGTCAACGATCTTCTCCTACAACCACTTTGTACTATGACAGCGATTGAGCGGTATGTCGTATAGAAGACTTCCACTTCTAGCGGCAGGAAATTCTTTATGACTATTTGAAACACGCGAGTTCGCATAACGAGGATGAATGGATGCACAGCCGCAAAATCAGGCAATGCAATAGTTGTGGTTATCGTTTTACACACTTCGAAATCAATAGGGAATTTCTTTCCCTAGAAACGCGCTAAAGTCACCTGCTCAATTTGATTCCTGTAATGCGTAATGGCGTGTCGGTTGGCTATGTTAGCTGGTATGAAGTTTATGGTATTTGTTGTAGTTATTAAAAAACTGTTTATGAAAATAATACTGACAACCTCGCTGGCCCTTTTTCTAATGATCTTTTCGGCCGACGCTCAGAAGAAAGATACTGTTCGTAACGATCATAATAGGGCTATCGGCCATAGCCATACCGATCCCGGCGATGAGCCGGCAGACAGATCATTAAGAGATAAAGTTAAGGGAAAGAACGCACCACCCTCGGAGCACACGCAAAACAAAGAGTCCAATCGGGAGCAACGAACTGAAGGATCCAAAGAAGGCGTGCCTTCAAAAGAAAAAAAATATGGACCTAATGGCGAAGCTACATTTCAGGAGAACGGACGATACTACTACACCGACCGAAATGGCAAACGGGTCGAGGTGGAAGAATCAAAATCAGATGATACTAAACCGAAACAGCCTTAGGCCAAATGAAACTCCAGTTCCTGTCGTTGTTAATACTCCTGCTTGTTTTGGCACGTTGCGGCGGCAACAACACGAAATCAAATGTTGAAGCGCCCGGTGA
>DASQTN010000838.1:0-4289 GCA_035641895.1 Chryseolinea sp.
CAAATTAAATATTTTCATAAAAATACTTTTTAGAATGTGAGATCTATGCCAACTGTAAATGTTTTGGAAGTAGGATAGCTACCGAAGTCAATGCCAAGGCTTGCATCATTTGTGTTGAATGAACTGATTTCGGGATCATAACCGGTATAGTCTGTTATAGTAAGAAGATTTGTGCCGGTGACATACGCTCTTAGCTTCGTCATGCCGATCTTGGAAATGAGAGGCGTTGGCAACGAATAGGCTAGTGTAATATTTTTGAGACGCATGTAGGATGCATCTTCAACCCAACGGCTGACGCGGCTATCTCCCACCGAAACTTTACCCGATGGGAGTGCTGCTGCTTTACGTTCACTTTGCAAAATAAAGGCAGGCACATCGGTGTTTTGATTTTCAGGCGTCCACCGGTTTAACAGGTTGGTACTTGTTCCTTCTCCTGGTCTTTCAAGACGGATTCTACTAATGTTAAACAGATCGTTCCCCTGAACGCCCTGAAAGAGCACTATAAGTTCAAAGTTTTTAAACGAGAAACGGTTCGTCCATCCCCAAATGAAATCAGGTAATGCATTACCAATGGTAGTGAGGTCAGCATTGTTGATCATTCCATCATTGTTAATATCCTTATACTTGATATCACCGGGCAATTGACCAAATGCAGCAGCCTGATCTCTTTCTGCTTCACTCCATGTTCCTAACGTAATTCTTCCCGTCATTTGGCCGAATGGCTCACCCGCTTTCAGATACATCAGCGGCGCAGCATTGGTGATTCCGTAACCGGCGCCTGTTGTGGTTCTGAAGGGAAGCTTGTTCTCATCTGCCAGCGTAAGAACTTTGGTTTCATTGAATGAAATATTGAATCCGGTATTCCATCGGAATGCCCCAATCAGCGGATCTCCACCCAACGCTATCTCTATACCTTTATTTTCCGTCGACCCAATGTTGTCTACAATGCTGTTGAATCCAGTCATCGTCGGCAGCTGACGGCTGAGAAGCAGATCGTCCGTTGTTTTCACATAATAATCGAACGATCCAGTTAACCTGCCATTGAAAAGTCCGAAATCAACTCCAACATCTGTCTGCGTCGTTGATTCCCATTTCAGGTCAGGATTAGCCGCTCGTACAATACTAAATCCTATGTCTGTAGCGTCACCACCATTATAAGGATAATTTGCACCGGACAAAATCTGAGAAAGGGATGCATATGGGCTAATGCTCTGGTTACCCGTTACACCCCAGCTTGCACGCAATTTTAAATCAGAAAATAAATCAATGTCTTTGAGAAAATTTTCTTCCGACACCTTCCATGCTGCTGATACAGATGGGAAATATCCCCATTTATTATTTTCACCAAAAACGGACGACCCGTCGGCACGGTAACTTGCTGTCAAAAGATATTTATCCTTTAAAGAATAATTTACACGTCCCAGGTATGAATTGATTACCCTCTTTCTATTGTAAGAAGAAACAAATCGGGTTGAAGCGCCGCCAAGATCCCACACGCTGTTATCATCAACTGAGAAGCCGCTAGCCTCAATAGCCGTATTCTTATCGGTCTCCACTTGCTGCTCAACTACGGCAGTTATAGTGAAATTGTGAACTCCAACGGCTTTGTTATACGCTATGATATTCGAGTTCTGAAAGCGTGTATATATACCGCTAGATGTCTGAGCTAACCCTGATTTTTGAAAGCCTGTAAAAGTATTCTGATTCATGTAACGGTAGTTGTCGTAATTGCGTGAGACCGCTCCGCCGCTGATCCTGATTGAAAGTCCTTCGAGTGGTTTAAACTCAATGAAAGTGTTGAGATTATTACGCATATTGTTGTTTTCACCAAAGACCTCTTTCGCACTGGCAACTGGATTTGCCATCCCCGGCTCTCCGAAGTTTGATGGGTGCTTGCTGTAGTTTCCCAGTTCGTCGTAAACAGGAATGGTGGCTCCCCAGCGGGGCGCAAGGCTAACGGTCTGGCCAAGCGGATCAATGTCTGCCACACCTTCACCGTATGGTGGAGTATTTCCCTGTTCCCTGATACCTGCCCAGCTTAAACCGAAACTCATCCATTTATTAATATCAATGTTAACATTCGCCCGCAGCGTAAATCGCTTGAATTCCGAGTTTATCAAAATACCTTGCTGATCGAGGTAACCACCTGAAACGAGGTACTGCACATTGTCAGTTCCACCGCTTACACCCAGCTGATGGCTTTGCATGGGAGCCGTACGATACACTTCATCCTGCCAATCCGTTCCTCCGTTTTGCTGATAGCCTGCAATTTGTGCATCAGTAAAAATTGGTGTCGGTGTAATGATATCATTGCCGGGTTGATTTTGAGTTGCTCTATTTGCATTTATCGTAGTTGCAAAATCTGCTGCATTCATCAAATCGAGCTTTTCCCGTAATTGCTGATAACTCAGATTGTAGCTGTAGCTGATAGCAGGAGTTCCTTTTTTTCCTTTTTTTGTAGTGATCATCAACACCCCATTTGCACCTTGCGAACCATATATGGCAGTGGCCGAAGCATCCTTCAATATCTCCATTGATTCTATGTCATTTGGATTGAGCGATTCTATATCGACACCCTGAAGTCCATCAACTACGACGAGAGGCTGGTTGCTTCCATTAATTGAGTTCATACCTCTGATACGAATGGTTGTTCTTCCACCCGGCTGACCGCTGGGGTTCAACACCATTACGCCGGGAGCGCGACCTTGCAACGCTTGGTCAACACGCTGCATAGGCAATTGCTGGAGATCTTCTGATTTTACGGAACTGATAGCTCCCGTAAGATCGCTTCGCTTTTGAGTTCCATATCCTACGACAACGATTTCAGCAAGCGTCGCCTGGTCTGGTTCTAAAGTGATCTCAATTGTAGTCTGGCCTTCAATCGGTACTTCCTGAGGCGCATAGCCTATGTACGAGATAACCAGGATCGCTGTACTGGTAGGTACTGACAAACTGAATTTTCCTTCAGCATTTGTACTTGTACCGATCGTTGTTCCTTTGATGAGCACGCTGGCACCGGGCAACACATTTCCTTCTTCATCTTTTATTGTACCGGAAATAGCCCTATCCTGGAAAAGGGCACCATAGGACAAAAATTTCGCTGACGCTGCATTGATGTTGTGTGATTTGTTATGAGTATTAGCCAACGCAGGATTCGCTAGCCAAATTCCGCAGAACAACACAACCAAGAACGCGGTAAACTTTCCTTGTACTTGTTTATTCATAGTTTGTGGATTAATAAAGTTCATTTATTCCGATTCATTTTCCTGACCATTGTTGGACGCGATCAAGATGTATACTTACTGTTATCATGTTCCAAACTTGATCACGGTCGCGTGTCAGTTTTTTTTTATTGGCCGCCGTTAGGTTGGATCGGATTCAGCACGAAATCTTTAACAGAATAATCAATCAGATCCATGAGTAGTGAAGGAAAAACCCTTCCTAAAAAGGAAAGGACTTACCGCCTCATTTTCTGAAATCAAAATCTAAAAAACGTCTTTGTTGGAAAGGTTGGAACCGATGAAGTAACAGCGTTGGGGCATTCGTTGTTTTATAGGCTCGTTTGGAATTTTCGAACAACACGTGATATATGCGTCCCATGTTTTAGATAATGTATCTCTTTCGCGTCAAGGAAAATGAAGGTCGATTTAATGTCCCTGTGGCGCGACCCAATCTGGTCGTGTAGCGCCGGGTTAAAACCCGGCGCTACCAACATGTCGCCCCTTCGGGGCTCGAGCATTTCGCCGAATTCGTGCGGCCGACTGTTGGGTAAGTTTGGGTAAGGCACAGCTCCCGGCCGGCAGGGATCTTGGATGTTCGACATTGGAGGGCTACCGACATATCGCATTCTTCGTGCGTCCGGGACTCCGTGGTAAAAAAAAGTGAGGCCCCTGTTGTACCCACTTAGCGGTAGACCACTACCTCGGTAACAATATCTTCAGTTGCGTTTTGGTCTCCCTGCGCAGGACCATACCAAACGCCACCGCCAAAAGTAATAATGAATATTTTTTCAACATCTGTGGGGTCAGGCTCGACCCGCTTCCCCCACTTGAAGTTGTAGCCTTTAATTCGCTTCCAGCTTTTCCCGCTGTCTTCTGAACGGTATGCTGATCCATTAAATCCACAAGCGTAAAAAACAGCAACGCGGGGGTCGTAGGTGATATCGTGAATATGCTGATCACTCGCAAGTACATGCTCCCAGGTCTTGCCATCATCAGTCGATCTGAAAATGCCGCCTCCCAAATCCGGCACGAATCGTTCGGGAACTGCTCGTCCCCACGCTGACAAAA
>DASQTN010000839.1:0-3366 GCA_035641895.1 Chryseolinea sp.
ACCTGTAAGCTGTAAGCTGTCCTGCTGTCAGCTGACAGCTCCATCTAAAATATCCAACATTTCACAGGTCTTAAAGGCCGCATCTTGTTCCGCTTTCTTCTTACTATTGCCATAGCCAGTTCCTTTAGCTTCTTTGTTTACAAACACCTGAGCTGTAAATTCTTTATGGTTGCGTCCCTTTTTTACGTTTAAGATTTCGAAGCGTACTTCTTTACCTTCACGTTGAGCCCATTCAATGATTTTGCTTTTGAAGTTGGAATTTGAATTTACCAGATCCTCAACATCGTAGTTGGGAATGATCAACTTGTCAATAACAAACTTTTTTGTTCGTAAGTATCCTTTATCGAGATAAATAGCGCCCACTATTGCTTCCAGGGTATTACCAAGAATTACCTGCTGAAGATGCGAGTTCTTCTGATCGTATTGAACAATATTGGCAACGCCAATTTTACGGGCAAGTAGATTTAATGCTTCACGATTCACAATGCGCGACCGGATTTCGGTAAGAAATCCCTCTGACTTAAAAGGGAATTTTTTGAAGAGAAAGTCAGCGACAGCTGCGCCTAGAATTGCGTCACCAAGATATTCCAATCGTTCATTTGACTCTTTGAAACCGGAGGCAGTGTTTTCTTTTGCTATGGAACTGTGTACCGTGGCGAGACGATAAAGTTCTAAATTAGACGGTGTAAACCCTGCAATATTATGAATAGCCGACAAAAGGTGTTTATCTATTTTCGACTTTCCTTTCGGGATTTTAAGAATCTTCCAAACCAAGCGTCAAATCATTGAAAGTACAGCGCTAATTTAATAATTCTCCCACTTTAATTGAAAAGGGTTAGTTATTACCCGTTATGCTTCTTGAAAATGATTGAAAAGTTGTGTCCGCCGAAGCCAAATGTGTTGCTTAACGCCACGTCTACATTTCGCTTCTGTGCGTCGTTGAAGGTAAGATTGAGTTTAGGATCCAGGCCCGGATCATCGGTAAAATGATTGATGGTAGGGGGAATAATAGATTCGTTTATGGCCATCAAGCAGGCAATGCTTTCAATGGCACCTGCAGCACCCAGTAAATGACCAGTCATGGATTTGGTGGAGCTGATATTCAATTTGTAAGCATGCTCTCCAAATACCTTTTGGATAGCTCTTATTTCTCCGATATCTCCGAGAGGAGTAGAGGTTCCGTGAGTATTGATATAATCGACGTCTTCGGGTTTGACTTCAGCTTCTTCCAAAGCATTGTGCATCACCCGGGTAATTCCCGCTCCCTCCGGATGTGGCGCCGTAATGTGATACGCATCCGCCGTCATTCCTCCTCCTAAGATTTCGCCGTAAATTTTAGCACCCCGTTTTTTAGCATGCTCATATTCCTCAAGCACCAAAGCGCCGGCACCTTCGCCTAATACAAAACCGTCTCGGTCTTTATCATAAGGGCGTGAAGCCGTTTGAGGTGAGTCATTTCGCTCTGAAAGCGCCCGCATGGCATTAAATCCGCCTACTCCGGCCTCACATACTGCAGCCTCAGAGCCTCCGGAAATAATAATGTCAGCTTTGCCCAATCGTAAGAACGTAAAGGCATCGTAGATGGCATTGGTCGAAGACGCGCAGGCAGAAACTGTTACAAAGTTGGGACCCCGAAAGCCATATTTGATGGAGATATGACCTGCACTGAGGTCAGGAATCATTTTTGGAATAAAGAATGGATTGAATCGGGGTGTTCCATCCCCTCGGGCGTAAGTTTTAACTTCTTCCTGGAAAGTTAATAACCCCCCGATACCTGATCCCCAAATTACACCTACGCGGTCAGGATTAAGTTCAGTTAACGGGAGGTTTGAATCTTTGATGGCTTCATCAACGGCAACCATGGCAAACTGCGCAAATGGATCCATTTTGCGGGCTTCCTTGCGGTCCATGAAATTGCCAATATCAAAGTCTTTTACTTCGCAGGCGAACTTGGTTTTGTAAAGTGTGGCATCAAAACGCGAAATGGGCGCAGCTCCGCTAGTACCGGCTTTCAGGCTGTTCCAGTATTCTGGCAGCGTGTTTCCGATGGGAGTGAGTGCACCAAGTCCTGTAACGACTACTCGTTTTAATGTCATGTTGAATGGGGTGTGATAAAAATGCGAAAGGAGTCAACTATTTCTTCACGTTTTGCTCCAGGTATGAAATTGCCTGGCCTACTGTTGAAATATTTTCAGCCTGATCGTCAGGAATCGAGATATTGAATTCCTTTTCGAACTCCATAATAAGCTCTACTGTGTCGAGAGAGTCTGCACCAAGGTCATTAGTGAAGCTCGCTTCGGGAGTAACTTCAGATTCTTCGACACCAAGTTTCTCGATGATGATCTGTTTTACTTTTGTTGCAATTTCAGACATGTTTTTACGGTTTAATGATTTAAAAATCTGTGCAAATAAAGAGATTTGCGACAATATTGTCAAACTTTTTTGATCTTGCTAAAACGAGTGAAAGTCCCCTTTGACAAGGGTCCTGTAGATGAAAAAAAATAAACTGGTCATAGAATATGATTTTGATTTTGAGTTGCTGGGTATCCTTTCATCTGCTCGCGGCTATAAACTCGCCTGGGATATTAACCAGGCATTGGGTATTCAGCTGGTTAAACAACAGGATTTGCTGGTAGGTTTTAAAAATAGTGAGGAAAAGAGCTTTTCTTTTTATGCCTATGAAACCCAACTCAATCGATTGAAACTATTTAAAAACAGGCCTGGTGAACAAGAAAACGGAAAGTATTTTCTAATCCCTGAATTTCCTCATTATGATTTTATAATTTTGGCCGCAATGGAAGAGCAGAACGCACATCAGCAGTTGATCCAAAAGGTCAAATCAATTTCAGCCATTCAGTTTGTTGCCTCTATTCCGGTCGAGGGTCTAAAATCGAAATCAAATTTTATTTTTTGATGGCCATGCCAGGAGTTGTTCACGCTTTCATAATTACGTATTACCTTAAACCTCTATGCTAGAAAAAGTATCGTTCAACAAGACTAAAATTGTTGCCACTATCGGCCCATCTTCAAACTCAAAAGACATGTTGCGGGCGCTGATTAAAGAAGGAGTCGATGTATTTCGTTTAAACTTCTCCCACGGCACGCACGAAGATCACTTCAAAGTAATACAATTTGTCAAGGAGCTAAACAAAGAATTGGGGACTAAAATTTGTTTACTCCAGGATCTGCAAGGCCCGAAAATTCGGGTCAACGAGATGGAACCTAACATCATCATTGAGCGCGGGCAGGATCTGGTAATTACCACAAAAGAAGTTCTTGGAAATGATAAGTTGGTGAGCACGTCATATCAAAACCTCCCTAAGGATTGCAAGGTAGGCGATATGATCCTGATCGATGACGGTAAAA
>DASQTN010000840.1:0-2927 GCA_035641895.1 Chryseolinea sp.
TAAGTTGCATCAGATCTACAATATCCGATTCGTCCAAAAAATGATTACCCTGAATATTGTCCACTTTAATTGTAATATCTTTTATTGATATGTCGCCTTGCTTCCTTTCAGTGAATGCAATTATGATTGCGACCACCACAATAGCAGCAACAATTTTAAGCTCGCGGCGCAGGTTAAACTTAAACTTCATATTTACTTATGAGCAATTGTTTAATGGGTTCAACAAAAGTATCAATGTCGCCTGCCCCAACCGTAACCACGACATCGGCTGAGATGTCCTTGAATTTTTCCATCAGGTCAGATTTGCCAACCCTGACTTTCACTGGGCTTGTTATATCATTCATCAACATATCTGCGTCAACACCAGGTATGGGAAGTTCCCGGGCGGGATAGATATCCATCAGAAATAATTCATCTGCCAAACTAAGACTCTTCGAAAATCCTTCTGCAAAATCACGTGTTCTTGAGAATAAATGCGGCTGGAAGATCACAGTCAATTTTCGTCCCGGATATAATGATTTCATCGACTTTAAAAACGCTTCGATTTCCGTCGGATGATGGGCATAGTCATCTACATACACCACACGTTTTCCTTTAATGATATATTCAAAGCGTCTCTTCACCCCCGTGAATGACTCAAGGGCCTGTTTGATTGTGTGAGTAGACACGCCACAAAGCGTTGCTGCAATAGATGCGGCGACGGAATTTTCAATGTTATGAAAACCCGGGACGCCAAGCTTAACGTGTTCGACCTTACCAAAACCTTGTAAGTCGAACTCAAAAAATCCGCCCTTTGCGGTAATGCTGCTGGCAAAAAATTGTCCCCGGCTCATGCTGTACATACTCTTCGTCACATGGCTAAAACCTTCTGAAAGCATTTCAGCGATTGACTCATGAATAATCAACGAACCCCCACGGTTTATTTGTCCGATGAAATCCTTAAAAGATTGTATAAGACTACCGTGATCTCCATAAATATCAAGATGGTCTGCATCTGCAGACGTAACTACAGCGATTTGGGGGAACAAGCGAAGGAAGGAGCGATCAAACTCGTCGGCTTCGACCACCACAATAGTATTTGCATCGATCTCCCCATGCATAATGAGATTAGAATTGTAGTTCGTTGTGATACCGCCTAAGAACCCAACCATATTTTTTCCTGCAACCTTTAGAATATGCGCTACCATTGAAGAAGTGGTGGTCTTTCCATGGGTACCTGCAACAGCAACGGTTTTGTATCCCTTAGTTATCAACCCGAGTACCTCTGAGCGTTTAAGGATCGTATAGCCATTATCCTTCAAATAATTATATTCCAAATGATCTTTCGGAATTGCAGGCGTAAAAATCACGAGCGTGTTCTCCTTCTGTTGACGCACTGCAAGCGGAATATTATCGACACTGTCTTCAAAATGGATTACCATTCCCTCCTTTTGCAACTCGCTTGTCAACGTAGTGGATGTTCGATCATATCCCGAAACGTTTAGGCCTTTCTTCAAAAACCAACGTCCAAGGGCGCTCATACCAATTCCACCGATACCTAAAAAATATATATTATGGTAGTCTTCTAATTTCACTTCGTTCTTTTTATCTGCTCCTTACGAGTACCGTTTGTAATCTCCCTGAATTATTTCCTCCGTTTCGAGGATCGTCTGACGAAAGTTTGTAGGATTGCGTTTTGCTATCCATAGACGTCTCGTCCAGTAGCCTTTCTATTTCGTTAACAATGTCACTTGTCGCGTGAGGTTTGGCCAACTTTGCAATATTTTCGGACAGCTTTGCACTACGCGTCGCGTCAAAAATTAGACGTAATGCCGTGTCGACCAATACAGCGCTTGCGTCGCGATCGGTCACCAAAATTGCAGCATCCTTTTCCGAGAGCGCCTTTGCATTCTTAGTTTGGTGATCTTCAGCAACATTCGGCGATGGCACCAGTATTACAGGTTTTCTTGCAATGCAGATCTCTGAAACGCTTAAGGCTCCTGAGCGGGAAATAATGACATCAGCTGCAGCATAAGCCAAGTCCATTTCACGAACAAAATCCTGCACACGAATTTTGCGTAAATCAAATTTCGAAAGCTGACTCTTGTACGTTTCGTAATACCCCTTACCTGTCTGCCACACAACCTGAATGTTTGCTTCCAGAATCTTCTCAATGCCGTTAAGTATACTTTCATTAATTGTGCGTGCCCCTAAACTGCCGCCTATAATTAATAATGTTTTTACCTGGGGGCTAAATGCAAAATGAGCCAACGCCTGATCACGTTTTGCGTCGATGTTCAAAATATCTTTGCGGACTGGATTACCTGTTACAACTATTTTAGGTGCGGGGAAATATTTTTCCATGCCACCATATGCAACGCAGATACGACTCGCTTTGTCTGCCACCTGTTTGTTAGCCAACCCAGCAAATGAATTTTGTTCTTGTATCACAGTAGGAATTCCTTTGCGTGTCGCTGCCATCATAATAGGGCCGCTAGCATACCCACCGGTGCCAATTACCACCTGAGGTTTGAACTTATTTACAATTTGCCTCGCACGGAAGTAGCTCACAATAAGCTTGAGTGGGAACATTAAATTCGACAATGTAAGCTTACGCTGCAGGCCACTAATCCATAGTCCAATTATTTTATAACCTGCTTCAGGCACCCTCGTCATCTCCATTCGACCTTCAGCTCCCACAAAAAGGATTTCCGAATTTGGATACCGCGAACGAAACTCATTGGCGATGGCAACAGCCGGGAAAATGTGACCACCGGTGCCTCCGCCGCTTACGATCAAACGATATGGTTGGGAATTGGACATCTTACTTTTATGCTGCTTTTGCTGTTGCTATGTTCCTGCTTTCTTTTTCAGAGCCCTGATTCCATTCTTGATCTCGGTCGCCTCGACTCACACTCAAAATAATTCCAACCGCCAGGCCGGTAAAA
>DASQTN010000841.1:0-4147 GCA_035641895.1 Chryseolinea sp.
GGACAAGCATCTGGCCATGGCAAAGAAGGAGGCTAAGCGTGTCGCGTTCCCGAATAGTGTTGAGACTGAAAGAAGACCGCAAGCCGAATCTACAATTCCGGAACCCGTGGATGAAAATAAGGAAGCTGCCGCCGAGCCGCAGCCGGTAATGATGGAAGAGGCGCCAAAAAAAGTAAAAAAATCTTTTTTTGATGAAATAGGATGATAGGACGAGTTGCACTCGAGGGACTCGAGTTTCATGCATTCCATGGAGTATATCCCCATGAACGCGAATCTGGAAATTTCTTTGAAGTTGATATTGCCGTAGAAACGGATTTTTCACTGGCCGCTACCACTGATGAACTAGTGGGCACTGTGAACTACGAAACGTTGTTTAAAATTGTGAAAGCAGAAATGGAACAGCCTTCCAAATTGCTCGAGACTGTCACTGAAAAAATCGCCACTGATGTCTTGGAGATTTTTCCTAACGTACTTTCCGTTCAACTTACAGTCTCCAAAATCAATCCACCGATAGGAGGTAAGTGTAAGAAGGCGTCGGTGAGCTTGATGAAACGACGTTGATCGTTATCCGTTAATAGTGAAACGCTACTTCGCTTGAGCGTTTGAGCATTGCAAGAAACTTAAATGCAGAATGAGATTCCGAGCGCAGCAGTATATAGTTAAAATCAGCGGGTAACTTTTAGATATTCCCACGCTCGATCGTTTCGTAGTTGCACCTACGAATTAGCGTTTAACGGATGACGATTAACGGACAACGGATAACCTTTAACGAACCGTGTCAACAAAAGTAAACCCTCGCCCTTCCTCGCCGTCGTAGAAATCAACTTCCTTTCCAATAAGATACATAGTGTGTTTCTTGTCCACATACACGGGCACACCTTCCACCTCATAATAATGATCGGATTCCTTTTTTTTGTCAAAACCGATGATCAGCGTAACGCCACATCCTCCACCTTTGACGCCAACCCGCAGACCATATTCAGCCGGAATACTTTTCGTCTCCATAATCTTGCGGATCTCCTCCAACGCTTTTTCCGAAATAGAGACTGGCCTTACACCTTCAAACATTTGACTGAAAAGTAATTTGAGTCCAAAATTATTTAAATTTCAAACACATTATGGGTTAATTAAATTTCTATGGATGCACTTATCGAGTTTATAAAAATACTGGTTCCGGCTTCGGTTGTCTTATATGGGGTTTATTTAGTGGTTAGAATGTTCATTCTTAAGGAAGTCGATTTGAAGAAATTGGAGATCCGGGGTAGAAGCATTGAAACGGTATTACCCAACCGCCTTCAAGCCTATGAACGAATGGCACTTTTTTTGGAACGAATTTCTCCACAGAACTTGTTAGTACGCTTAAACGCATCAGGCATGACTTCAAAGGAATTTCACCAATTGCTGCTAAGTGAAATACGAGATGAATACAATCACAATGTTGCGCAGCAGGTCTATATCAGCGAAAACGCCTGGAATCTGATCAAAAACGCTAAAGAGGACCTTATCGTAAGCATTAATGACGCATCCGGCGAAATGAAGGTGGATTCCACAAGTTTAGACCTCTCAAGGAAGATTTTTGAAAAATCAATCAGCAAGTCTGTAGATCCAATTGCCCATGCGCTATCAGAGTTAAAAAAGGAAATTCAACAAACTTTTTAGACCCATGCAAATCAACCTCAACAATCGGTTCTTTCAAGCGGCATTGCAGAAAGCTTCCCTTATACTGGGAAAACCAGGACGACTTGTTTTACTTTTGGCTGCGCTGGTACGCAAGCTAAAGCAAACTGATTTTAATAAAGGGGAGACTGCAATCATCAAGGAAAAATTTTTTACAATGGGGCGATTGCTCCGTGCCTACGCGCAAGGTGAATATCGTGAAATACCCTGGAAGAGTTTGTTGCTAATCGTTGCTGCTATACTCTATTTTATCAACCCGATTGATGTAATACCCGATCTGTTGCCGTTAGTTGGCCTCACTGATGATATCGGGGTGTTGTTCCTGGTATATAAATCTATCAGTGGCGACATCGATAAGTTTCTTGAGTGGGAAAAATCCAAGACCATTATTATTTAATGAGGACTGCTTTGATCGCTGGAGCTACGGGGCTCATCGGAAGGCAACTACTAACATTATTGCTTGCCAGTGATCGATATAAAAAAGTAATCGCATTTACTCGTCAAGATTTGCCTGAACATATCAAGTTGACGCAAGTAAAAATTGAGCGTGGTAAAGTCGGTGAATTGGATGCAGGGTCACACGTTGATGATGTTTTCTGCTGCCTGGGAACTACGATGGCCAAAGCGCGTACTAAGGAAAAATTTTACTACGCGGATTTTACACTGCCCTCGCTGCTGGCGAAGAATAGCATACCGCTCGGTGCAAAACAATATTTGTTGGTTTCATCACTTGGCGCAAAGAAGAATTCAGCCATTTATTATAATCACGTAAAGGGCGAAATAGAAGAAGAGGTTTCCAATATGGGATTCGAAACGGTTCACATTTTCAGACCATCGTTGTTGCTAGGTCCTCGCGCAGAAAAACGTTCCGCAGAAGATGCCGCAAAATTTTTCTATAAGATTTTTGGATTTCTAATGCCTTCAAAATACAAAGCAATTGATTCATTAAAAGTTGCTAGGGCGATGATACACTTTGCCTCACAAGATCAACGCGGAAACTTCATCCATGAGTCAGGAGAGTTGCAGAATTTTTGAATTATCTTGTGCGACATGATCGCAGTTATTCAACGTGTTTCGGAAGCTTCTGTAACGATCGAAAAAAATCTGAAAGCTTCGATTCATACAGGCGTGGTTGTACTTCTTGGAATTGAAGAAGCCGATACCCAAGATGATGTTAATTGGCTTGCGGCGAAGATTGTAAATCTTCGTATTTTTAACGATGCCGAAGGTGTAATGAATGTTAGCGTGAAGGATGTAAACGGTGACCTTATCGTCGTCAGTCAGTTTACGCTTCACGCCAGTACAAAAAAAGGAAATCGTCCGTCTTACATCAAAGCAGCGAAGCCGGATCTTGCAATTCCACTTTACGAAAAATTTATTGCGGAGATCGAAGGATGTTTAGGGAAGCCTGTTCAAACCGGAGAGTTTGGTGCCGATATGCAAGTACACATTGTTAATGATGGTCCTGTTACGATCATTATCGATACAAAAAATAAATTATGAACCGGATAGAAATCCTACAAGGTGATATTACAGCACTCGAAGTTGATGCTATAGTAAACGCAGCCAACAGTGAATTGAGTGGTGGCGGCGGCGTGGATGGAGCGATACATCGTGCAGCGGGACCGAAGCTGTTGGATGAATGTAAGGTCATAAGAGAAAGACAAGGCGGATGCCCACCGGGTGAAGCTGTTATTACGTCGGGCGCAGATCTTAAGGCAAAGTTTGTGATTCATGCTGTTGGTCCCATATGGTATGGAGGAAAGGAAGATGAAGAGCAATTGTTAGCTAGTGCTTATCGAAACTCTTTGGTATTGGCCGCCAGCAATTCGGTCGAGAGCATCGCGTTTCCAAACATCAGCACAGGAATTTTTAAGTTTCCCAAAAAGCCTGCCGCTGAAATTGCAATAAAAGCGGTAAAGGACTTTTTAAACAACGATAGGACTATCCACAAAGTTATCTTTTGTTGTTTTGACGAGGAGAATTTTAAAATCTACAACCAGCTTTTGCTGGATAACCCATCGTGATGTCAATGTCTGGTGTGAAAAAAATTGTTTGTCTTTTTCTCTTTCTTTTTTTCTGTCATCCTCTTTGGGCGCAGAATAAATATGGATTACAACCAACTACCTTCAAAGGCTATGAGGCGAGTGTTAAAATCAATCCTGAAAAGGAATTGATTGATCTTGAAAAATTCATTCCTTCCCTTGTCCTTGATATTCGTTATGCGACAACCAATAATTTTACAAAGGAAAAAATTTATACGTTGGCCAAGGCATACGCGCGCAAACCAGTGGCCGAATCGTTAAGAAAAATTCAGGCGGACCTGAAAGCTCAAGGTTTAGGAATTAAAATTTTTGATGCTTACCGTCCTTATAAAGCGACGGTCAAATTTTATGAAGTCTATCGGGATACTACTTATGTTGCATCACCGTACCGAGGATCACGTCATAACCGCGGTTGTGCGCTCGAT
>DASQTN010000842.1:0-2549 GCA_035641895.1 Chryseolinea sp.
TGATGGTTGGGCCGTATTAGAATGGGAATGTGCCATTAAACATCCCGAACAGGGAGCGGCTGAAGGATCGAAATTTATAAAAAATCATATTATTCGTGTAACTGAAAAGGCGTTTGACGATTTTGCTGCGACCGGCAAGGATACCAGGTTTAACCGGAAAGTGCTGGGCCTTTAGTAAAACAAATCGTTCGGACCTGCGGTTCTTAATTTAGTTCACAATAAGAAAATTGTAATTTAAAACATTCACTTTTTACATCAAGATCATGAAAAAAACATTTTATAGTCTCGTCATAATCGGGGCAATTACGGTTGGACTGACATCGTGCGGTGGCGCAAAAAAAGAAGAAGCAAAGGAAGAGGAGCAAACGGAGGAGGCATCCGATGCATATGAAACTGCGGAACCCGAGTCAGCATCGGCCGAGGACCTAATTGCACAAGGACAAGCACTCGTTGATGCCAGCGATTGTAAGACCTGTCATCATCCAACAAACAAGATCGTTGGGCCTGCTCATGCGGAGGTTGCCAAGAAATACGAATTTACAAAAGCAAATGTGACGTTGCTGGCAGGAAAGATCATCAACGGGGGTAGCGGCGTGTGGGGCGAAATTCCTATGTCTCCTCACGCGGATATGTCCCAAGGCGATGCTGAAAAGATGGCCATGTATGTCCTTTCCCTGGATGGAGAAAAACCTCAAGATTAAACCTAAACTACAACCAACGTATAGACTATGCGATATTTTTACCATGCGAGTTTCGCAATAATATTTTTTATCGGAATTTCAGTGAACAGCTCAGCACAAAATACGCTTTCCGACCAGGAGAAAAAAGATGGATGGAAGCTGCTGTTTGATGGCAAGACTACTTCGGGATGGCATACTTATAAAAGTGATAAAGTAAATGCCAGATGGAAAGCAGCAAATGGTGAACTTTACCTTGACAAAGCTGTCACGGATGCCAATGGAGACCTGGTTACGAATGCCGAATATCAAGACTACGAATTAGCCATTGAGTGGAAAATTGATGCGTGCGGAAATAGCGGGATAATATTCAATGTCGTGGAAGACGACAAATATAAAGCAACGTATAACACGGGTCCTGAAATGCAGGTGCTTGACAACACTTGCCATCCGGATGCAAAAATTATAAAACATCGCGCCGGCGACCTATACGATCTCATTTCTTGTTCAAAAGAAACGGTAAAGCCTGCGGGAGAATGGAACCAGGTTAGACTTGTGTCTAAAAATGCAAACATGGAATTCTGGCTTAACGGAACGAAAGTGGTTGAATTCACGATGCATACACCGGCTTGGGACGACATGGTTGCGAAAAGTAAATTCAAGTCTATGCCAGCTTTTGGCAAATCTAAAAAAGGTCACATCGCCCTGCAGGATCACGGTGACGGAGTATGGTTCCGGAATGTCAAAATCCGCGAATTAAAATAACGGGCTCATCTTGGCGTTAGATGCGCCTAAACACTTCTAATTCATGAAATCTTATTTTTCGATTTTAATACTTTTTTGCCTGCTGTTGTCATGTGGCGAAAAGCAAAAGTCCAGGGTGCTGGTTTTTTCTAAGACGAGTGGTTACCGCCATGAGTCGATTGGTGTTGGAAAACTAACGTTCCTCGAACTTGGGAAGCAGAATGATTTTGACGTTGATACAACGGAGAATTCAAATTATTTTAATGAGGATTCTTTGAAACGTTATCGTGCTGTGGTGTTTCTAAATACCACCATGGATGTGCTGGATCCCGTTCAGCAAACAGACTTCAAACGCTTCATTGAAGCCGGGGGTGGTTTTATGGGAATACACGCTGCCGCCGATACCGAATATGAATGGCCGTGGTATGGAAATCTTCTTGGCGCTTATTTCAAAAGTCATCCGAAAACACAACAAGCCAAATTTAAGAAAGCTCAGGATTCTGAATTGGTGAAAAACCTTCCAGCGGAATGGATCCGCACCGATGAGTTATATAATTATAAAAAGATCTCGCAGGATATCAATGTGCTGTATACGCTCGATGAAAGTTCTTACGAAGGTGGTGAGAATGGGGACTATCATCCGATTGCCTGGTACCATGAGTTTGAAGGCGGTCGTTCTTTTTATACAGGGATGGGGCATACGCCGGAAAGTTATGCCGACTCACTTTTTCGCGATCATTTAGTGCAAGGGATAAAATATGTAACCGGTGGGCCCGGCAAACTCGACTATTCAAAAGCCAAAACTGTTCGTGCACCTGAAGAAAACAGATTCACAAAAACGGTATTGGATTTTAACCTGGACGAACCTACGGAAATGGCGATTCTCCCTGACGGCAGAATCATTTTCATCGAACGAAAAGGTGAAGTCAAGCTTTACACGCCTGCAGATGGAAAAGTGAATGTGATCAACACTTTCAAGATTGGAAATAAGTTTGAAGATGGAATGATCGGCCTGACACTGGATCCTGATTTTGCTAAAAACAATTGGGTTTACGTTTTCTATTCGCACCCCGAACGTTCCGCCAACGTCGTATCACGTTTTGTTTTCAAAGATGGTAAGATCGATCA
>DASQTN010000843.1:0-8894 GCA_035641895.1 Chryseolinea sp.
GACGAAGGGAATTATTATCGCACGCAAGCTGTGAAGCTAAAGCAGAATTGATTATCGACTTTTATATCGAAGTCCCAAGACAATCATTAGTGTTAGAAGTACAGCAACAATCCATAGTGCCGAGTGTAAAGTAAAAGCATCGGAAATAAAACCGATTACTGGTGGCCCAAACAAAAATCCAGCGTAACCTACGGTAGTGACCATTGCTAATCCAACACCGGGTGGGAGGCTTTTGGTGTTCCCTGCGATACTGTAGGCGATAGGAACGATGGAAGATAAACCAAGCCCTACTAAAAAGAAGCCGCCGATCGATAAATAAGGATGGGGAAGTGATAGCGAAAAAACGAGACCGATTGTGGCGACGAGTCCACCCAGCACGATCATTTTTTTGTCGCCAAGCCGTGCGCGAATACGATCTCCAAAGAGTCTTCCAATCGTCATTGACGTGGCAAAGGCCGATAGACCAACGGGTGCAAGGGTTTTGCTTGCGCCGGCGATATTCTGCATATAGTTTACACTCCAGTCTGACATAGCGCCTTCCGCCAGCATGCCGCAAAATGTGATAATACCAATACCGATCAGAGCTTGATTCGGAAGTCGAAACAATGGGCCTTCATGAGTTGACACCGTTTCTGGCTTGTCCTGAATTAAATTGCCGTTGGCCCATAACACGGCCAGCAAAGAAAGCCCAGACACAATGATCAAATGATATCCAAGATCATATCCCAAATCAATGAACAATGCTCCGCACCAGGCGCCAAGCATCATTCCTATGCTGAACAAAGCATGGAACGAAGTCATGATAGGTCGTTTATAAAGTTGTTCCACCATTACGGCCTGGGCATTCATTGCCACGTCCAGCATTCCCGTTGCAATTCCGATAAAGAAAAATAGTATTGCTAAATAGAAGATATTAGGTAAGAAGGGGATAGCAGGCACTAGTATGCAATAAGACAGCGCAGCTATGATCGTAATTTTTCGGCTGCCTTTTTTTATAATCGTCCAGCCTGTAAATGGCATCGCGCCTACTGCACCTATGGATAACGATAGCAACACAAGTCCAATGGTGCCATTATCGGCCCGATAAAGTTCCTGTATCCGAGGCAATCTCGAACCCCAATTGGCAAATACAAACCCGTTTATAAAAAATACTATTTTAACAGCCAGTCGATAGAGGATCACGGGACACTACTGTAATTAAGTCTTCAAAATTATTTTTCAACGATGAGCGGTAGATCCGGCAGGGCTGATAAGATAAATATCGTCAGAAATATTCATTCCGACGATGAGCTTGCGTGAATCAAATTCTAAAAGATCTAATTATTAAATTGCTTTACTACGAACGAACTTGTCGCGCTGCCAGCGTATCCATTCGACGTCATGCCTTCAACCACAATGGTATAATTTCCGGTCAGGTCTGAAGTGTAAAATTCAATTTGCTGTTTGCCTTCCTTATCTAACCGAACGTGTGGAGTCCAAAACAATAAATTTCTTCGATCTGGCATCCTGCTATCCCGTTGTTTTTGGTTTTCGTACAATGGAGAATAAAATATCCGTTGACGCTGTAGTCCCTCATAATCCAAGGAAACGTTTTTGGGATCAAGTTGAAATCCGGCAAGGTCGCCTGTGTAAGTCATATAGCTTACGATGCCTGGAAAAATAAGTGGGCCGAGGAAATATCGATTAGTAACAACATCAAGTTTCTTAATCCTCAGGGGATCAAATGCCATGATTTTGTCTATGTCAAATATGGGCATGCCATCTAGCAGCACTAGCGGATCTTCCTGGAACAAACTTTTTCGCACGTTGTCCAATACTAAAAAATGAAAACCATCCTTGCGTTTCCGCACCATAACGCCTGGTACGTATTCGCGCATTACTTCTTCCATTACGGTAAAGCGTGTGTAGTCATCTAAGAAATAGGTTTCACTGGATTTACCATAAAATGATGCGCTATCAATCGCGGCGATCTGAGGCTTAGCTGCATCGCCATAGTAGATATCCTGTATCTGCATGGCGACACTTCTTTCCAGCAACGGTTTGGCAACGGTGGGTTGCATCGTCAGATTAGAAAGACGCCTTACCGCAAATGTGTTTGAATATGGGTTATGAATTTCAATTTTGCTGGTAGAGTCTTGTTCCGAATTGGTCTGAACAACGATTTTTTTGAGTCCATAAAAATCCTTCGTTTCGTATTGAATCTCCCCATTTGATCGGCTTCTCGCAGTATATAGCTGAATATTTTTTCCTGGGGAGGAAAGATAAGTGGAAACTCCCGGTGCGGGCTTGCCATTGCCATCCGTAACGGTGCCCCGAATTAAATGACCACGATACTCAGGAATAAAAATGGGTCGTTTTTTCTCTTTAGCTAGCACCTCATCCCAGCTAAATCGCCTCCAGCCATGAGTGAGCATGAGATTATCCAAAGCCATGTCGGTTTCGGGTCCGTTCGTTTCAAAGTAATAATTTGGAGATTCTATTTCTCCCTTTAAATCTGACGTCAGCCATAGGTAATTAAAAAGCTCACCTCCAAGATTTCCCTGAAGGGAATCGGCCTTCACGACGGCAACGGATAGGCTGGCGCCTTCACCTGATTGCTCTGCCGACAAGTCTACCGTCACTTTTCGCCTAATACCATACTCACTTTGATTTGTGTGAGTCGTTAATGCTAATTTTTTTTCACTACGCTTGAAATACAAACGCTCACAAATTGGATGGAGGTCACCATCAAAAATTGTAATGTGGGAGATGCCTTCGCTCAAATCTTTTTTTGGTATCAGAATCGTCGTTTTCTTGCTTCTTAAAGCGCGAACTCCTATCGATGAAACGATCTGCCGGGCATGAACAACAAAATAGAAAAATTCTGACGCGTCTCCTGTTAGGTCATTCGACGATACATGAACCGCTAACATATCCGTGCTATCTCTGACTTCCATTACAACGCCCTGTGGCTTTGGAACGGGTAGCTGAATCGTTTTGCTACTTCCCAGGCTATCGGTAAGTATTACGCGGTAAGAATCTCCCTTCACCGGCGTAAATGTAAAATTGCCAATTCCAAACTTGAGGGGTTTAATGGATGCGATCGTGTCGTTTGCGGAATTTAGTAGAACTCCTGAAAAGTTAATTCCTTTTCCGTCAGGAGTAGTGACCTGAAATGCAACTTTGCTTTTTAGTTCATAAACGAGATTGCCTCCCTCAGGAAAAAACTGAGCTTGGAAACGTTCTGTGACATTTGTCTTTTCCAATTCAAGCTTTCGAAATGAATTGACGATGGTAATGGATTTATGAAAGAAAAATTCCGGGCTAAAATTCCTCATCCACTGAGTATATGCCCGCACCGTATAATTTCCGGAGTTGATTGAAGTCGGCAAGAATATCGAGCCATGTCCCTCACCGTCTTTCAGAGAAATTTTGGAGTGAGCTACTGCTCTGTTTTCCCGATCCAAAATTTCAACATAGGCAACTTTGCTGGTATTGAGAGGGCGATGTTGAACTCCGTCCACATAATAAATTTTAAACCAGACAGTTTCGCCAGTCAGATACACATTTTGGCTGAGGTGTGCATAGACCTTTTCCTGCGGAAAATCGATTCTGTATTGCTCAAATCTTTTTTGCAATGTGTCGACAGCTGTTTGAGCCCTCAATGTTGTACACGCAAAGAGGAGAAAGGCAGCCATCAACAAATAGCTGTAAGATTTTATTTTGTGCATCGTATATACGTATTAATCAAAAATTCTCTTCGAAGGCGTATAAATTTTTACTTCGCGTATAGCCATCGTTATCTCTTCCACTACCAAAAGTCCGGTCGTATAATGTCGCCTCCACCATCTCTGCAATCCATACAGTTTGAGTCTTGAGAATGAGTGTACCCAAGAGTGACGGGCGCCCCATACGTACCAATAAGATACATCCTCGGATAGTTAGAGATCTGAGCAATTGGTATGGAATCCACCGGACATCCCTGAACGGGGAATTCCCAAAGATCGTCTGGGAGTTCACCCACCTTAATAAAAATTCGCTGTCGGGTGGTACTACCTCCGCTGAAATATCCCAACACCGGTTCTTGCGAATCATCTTTGCTACGCAGGTTACCAATAACCTTTGAGGGCAGAGGATCAAACAAACCACCTAAATTTTCCGTGGTTTTTTTTAATTCGTTCCAGAAATCATAAGCGTCTTTTGTTAGAGATCGCTGTTCCACGATAATGCTATAGCGGCGCGAAATTTTTTGAGATCCTTTGGGAATAAAAATCAACGGATAATTTCGAATCTCATTCTCGCTGAGTTGAGTGGTAGATGCGATATTAATTTCGCTTGATGGCTTGGTAAGCCAGCATTGGTTTATATTGAGTGAGTTAGCGAAAACGATGCCACCACGTAGTTCATATGAGGGAAAATACTTGGACGTATACTCCCAGGTCTCCACATAAGTCCATTGATAATATCGACTGTTTTCGTTTTCATCGTGGGTATTGGCGTAAATGTTTATGCCGTCTCGACGTGCAGTTGGTGCCCAGGAAATGCTATCAATGGGCGGTGTTTCCATGAGCTCGATGTAGTCTGTAAAGTATTCCTTACCACTTGCTCTGAAAATCACAAGTCGGTATTTTTTGTCCAGTGACAAATCCATATTTTCTAGTGCGTAGGCGCCATCCCCTTGATCATTCAATAAATATATGTCGCCATTGTTATCCTCGATGCTCACCGATGCGTTTAACTCCGGCACCGGTCCATCATCATTTGCAAGTGGCGTTGCTTTCGATAGTTTGACATTCGCTGAATTTTCAGAGATGTCGATAAACCCGTCCACTACCAACAGGTCAACTGTTTCACTGATCGCCGGAGGGTTATAGGGTTCGACGCAACTTGTAAATACTACAGCTGCCAATGAAAAAAGAAACGCCTTATGTAGACCGCTTTTTATCATGGCTAAAATTTAAAATTATAGGTGATGGTCGGTATTGGCATTCCAAAAATGGAAAGTTTATATCCGCTGATTTTATTGTCCTTTGAGGTAAAGTAGACTGAGTACGCATTTTCCCGGCCCGTTAGATTATATACTGCGAAGGTCCACGAACTGTGTGCCAGCTTCTTAATTTTATGATTTCCTTCCACATTGATTGAAACGTCAACTCTAAAATAGTCAGGTATACGGAATTGATTACGTTCTGAATAGTACAGTCTTGGACTCCCGCCAAGGTCGTACTTTGCCAACGGTAAGGTTATTGGCCGACCGGTACTATAGGTCATGTTCAGCGAGAAATTAAACCGGTGGCTGAATTTATAGTTACCAATAACGTTGAGGGCATGCGGCTTATCATAACTGCTGGGGTAGTATTTTCCTTGATTGACCGTCTCAGATGAATAATTACTTTTTGTTCGCAATAAAGATCTGGAATAGGTATAGCTGATCCAGCCGTTTAGTTTACCGGTGGCCTTCTTTAAGAGAACCTCGAGACCATACGCTTTTCCTTCGGCATTGACTACATCTGTTTCGATATGGGGGTTA
This sequence comes from Chryseolinea sp., assembly GCA_035641895.1. Lineage (GTDB taxonomy): Bacteria > Bacteroidota > Bacteroidia > Cytophagales > Cyclobacteriaceae > Chryseolinea. The sequence goes on from DASQTN010000843.1 coordinate 5,510, forward strand.
AGCAGCAACACAGCAGAATTTTTAAAATCTGTCGAGTTTGTCATGGTCTTGTAGTATGTTTCAACCGAGAATTCAAACATGTTTCCCCTCATGTTTTTATAAAAGCCAAATGAATACTGATCGCCAATTTGGGGAAGAATATAAGAATCACTTAATTTCCAAATATCCGTTGGAGCAATTGCGGTCGTGTTGGAAAGCATTTGGATGTATTGGCGCATCCGGTTATAGCTGAATTTAACCGAAGCGTTGCGTGACAAGAAATAACGTATCGAAACTCTTGGTTCAGGTCCATGATGCGCTGCGATTGTCTTCCCGGAAGCGTATTGCACAGTGTCCTGAATGGAGCTTTCTTCTCTCGGTGCATCGGGTGAGTAAGTGTAAACATCCTTCGGACCGACGTATTGATAGTAAGAATATCGAACACCGGCGTAAAGTGATAGATTCTCTGTGAGTTCAAAATTTTCGCCGACGTATACCGAACTCTCCAATCCCTGTTCTTGCTGCAACTCATTGGGAGTGATCAACGATTCATCCCCTTTCGGTTGCATATTTCCCGGAGCGAGTTTGTAATACACTGTTCCTATTCCGAAATTGATGGTACGTTTTGAATTGGGGAAGTAACTGAAATCGAGCTTTGCGTTGGTTTGCTGAATTGAAAATTTCATATCAAAAGCTTCTACAGGATTAATATCGCTCGTGATGGAATAACGGTAGTTACTGTAACCTGTCGTAAATACACCATAAATTTTATTGTTAAATACGTGCTTCCATTTGAATGAAATATTTCGATCTCCATAGTTGTAGAGGGTATCGCTGTTAAGTTTGAATTTGTCTTTGCTCATGTAGGCCGACAGATAAAGATTGTTTTTGTCATTGATCTTATGACTAATGTGAGCGTTGATGTCATAAAATGATGCTTCGCTATTTTGCAGGGATTCGGTGTTAAGTTTCCCCAGTATCCAATCGGAATAAGTCGAGCGTGCTCCAATCAGGAATGAAGACTTTTCTTTTATAATTGGTCCTTCGAACGTTAGTCGTCCCGTTATGGGGCTTATACCGCCAGAGCCTGCAAATTTCTTTACATTTCCCTCGCGGGAAGTCACGTCCAGCACGGACGATAATCTGCCACCATATTCTGCAGTAATTCCACTTTTATAGAGTTCCACGCTGTTAAGCACGTCGGGGTTGAAAGTTGAGAAGAATCCAAAAAGGTGGGAAGGATTGTAAATAGTAGCGTCATTAAATAGTATGAGGTTTTGATTTGTGGCACCGCCGCGAACATTTAATCCAACGGTTCCTTCACCGACAGTTTGAACACCGGGTAACGTCAGCACTACCTTCATAATATCAGTTTCCCCTAGAGCTAAGGGCATTTGCTTCATCGTTTTAATATCGAGTCTCTCAGCTCCCATTTGTAATCCACTCACGCGAACGTCGCGTTCTGATTGCACCACGACCTCCTTCAGCGGAGTAACTTCTTCATCAAGTTCAATATTTAATTTTCCATCAGAATAAAGCATGATCTGCCGTTCCGTGCTTTTCATCCCAACGCTTTTTATTTTGAGTTCATGCCGTCCTTTTGATAAAGTGATGGAAAAGTATCCGAATTGATCGGTGGCAACGCCGATTACAGGATTTTCAACATAAACTGCAGCCCCAATCACGGGTGCTCCACTGGCAGCTTCTCGAACATATCCGGCAAGGGAAGCATTGCCCTGAAGGTTGCTTGTCTTTGCGCCAATATTGTACAGTTTTGTTTCGGCTAACTTTCTCTCCTTTTCTCTTTTCTCGTAGAGGGAATAATCAAAAGCTATCGCCTGCTTGCCCGGTTGCTGGGTGCTTCCAGTTCCAAAAAAATCGTCCGGCAGATCTGCCAGAACCTCTCGCTCGCGGGTTATGTAAATATTATGATCGGTGTCAATGACGTATCGCAGTTCCGTCCCCACAAAAACCTGACTCAATATTTCTTCAATGGGTTGATTTTGGGGTGATATGTTAACGGTAAGGCTGTCTGTGAACAGCGGATTAAAATAAAAATGGAAATTTGTTTTTGCTTCAACATCTTCTACAAATTTTTCAAAAGATACATTATTAAATGTGCCTGTAACCCGTGACTCTTGCGCCAGCGCGACGTTGGTTAAAGTGAAGAAAAAAAGAAGTGCTGTAGCTTTGTAAAATGAGGGCATAGGCTAATCATTTAATGTGTCATAAAACTCAGCAATCCGGACGATAGCCTTTTCCCGATCATCGTTGAATCGTACCCGGTTTTTTCTTAAAAAACTTTTTACTTCCGATTTGCGATCATCTAAAACCTGAATCACTGAGGCCTTTGATTTCACAACATGAAAATTTCCATCCTTAACAAGGTAATAGCGTACACCTTCATCGAAATGGGGGATTATTCTAGGGGCCTCCAGCGTTTCTCGGTATGTTCTTGAATGCTTTGCGTAAACTTTTGTCTTCCCATTATAAAGCTGATCGTAGAACCCGTCTGAAATTTTATTTTTTTCGTCTCTCAAGAGCCTGACGAAAGTGTGATTGAGTATGGTGAAGCGCTGCACTTTTTCCTGGACTAACCTTATTGGACTTCCTCTCTCGTGCTCTGCGATCACCTGGTCGCTACTTAGGTCATATAAAAGTGGAACGTTTTCGTACAATTCCTCCCAATAAACAATTGATCCATCGGCCCAATCGTCGGTACCAAAATACGGATGCTCTTCGTCCTTGGAAATGTAAATTATGTAGTCGCTTCCGTTGTATAGGCGCGATTGGTGCTGAATCGTTGCGCCGTAAAGGGCGACAGCTTTTTCTTTCGACTGCGCAAGAAATAAGGTATCAACTTTTGTCGACTGACCATAGCCAGCCAAGGATGAAAACAGTAGTAGTCCAGTTAATACGCGGCGTATTTTCGGGTGCATGAGATTATTATGGATTTTAAATATATATAAAGAAAGCATGCCATTTGCGCCGTTAAAAAAAATCAGTAACAACAAAAAGAAAAAGCCCCTGAAAGGGGCCTTCACTGCGATTTTATCTGTATACGTTGTGTGCTATTTCGCGTAGGCTACACTGCGCATTTCGCGGATAACGGTTACTTTAACCTGTCCGGGATATTGCATGTCGCGTTCAATTTTTTGAGAGATATCGAAGCTTAATTGTCCTGCGCGTTCGTCTGTTGCTTTTTCAGCATCAACGATCACTCGCAACTCACGGCCTGCCTGTATGGCATAACACTTATCAACACCCTCGAAGCTCAATCCCAATTGCTCAAGTTCTTTAAGGCGTTTGATGTATTGCTCCATTACTTCGCGCCTTGCGCCTGGTCGTGCACCACTAATCGCATCGCAGGACTGTACGATTGGTGAAATGATACTGGTCATTTCGA
>DASQTN010000844.1:0-2491 GCA_035641895.1 Chryseolinea sp.
CGATTTTGTGATGGCTTTTATGCTTTTTATACCGCTCCTGATTTTTTATCAACAACCGGTATCGCTAGCCGCCGTGTGGAGTTGGCCCTTGGCCATCCTCGTTTGCTTGGTTGCAACAATGGGGCCTGGCACACTACTTGCCGCGCTGAACGTGAAGTACCGCGACTTCCGATATGTGATTCCTTTTTTTGTTCAGGTTTTATTTTTCATATCGCCGGTTATCTATCCAGTATCGGTATTGAAGTATCCTGCCCTTCAATATTTGATCGTTTTATCGCCGATGTATGCGGCTATTGAGTTGTTTCGGTATCCGCTCACAGGCGCAGAACTTCAATCAACTTTTTTAATTTTGAGCTTGTGTTCCAGTTTACTGCTTCTTATCGTTGGCCTTATTTATTTCAAACGGACGGAGGATTTTTTTGCAGACCTTGTGTAACGGATTTTTAAGGTGAAGCCGATTTTAGAAGTACATCATTTAGCAAAGAAGTATAAGATCCGACATCAGTCGGGAGGATATCTCAGCTTACGCGAGCGAATGTTGAATGCGTTCAAGCCTGGCAACACAAATACAGAAGATTTCTGGGCCGTAAATGACGTCTCATTCGAAGTGCAACCCGGCGAATCCGTTGGCATCATTGGCAGAAATGGGGCCGGAAAATCAACGCTTTTAAAAATACTTTCGAAAATCACGCCGCCAACAAAGGGTAAAATTATTACACGAGGACGGATTGCCAGCTTACTTGAGGTGGGGACAGGTTTTCACCCAGAATTAACTGGTCGCGAGAATATTTTTTTTAATGGATCGCTGTTGGGAATGAAGCGAAAAGAGATAGAAGAAAAATTTGATGAGATCGTTGACTTTTCGGGTGTTGAAAAATTTCTGGATACGCCGCTTAAGCATTATTCCAGCGGGATGCAGTTACGATTGGCATTTTCGGTGGCTGCATTTCTTGAACCAGAAATCCTCATTATAGATGAAGTGTTAGCCGTTGGCGATGCCGAGTTTCAAAAGAAGTGCCTTGGCAAGATGGAGAATGTATCAAAGAATGGAAGAACGATTCTTTTTGTCAGTCATAACATGCAAGCGCTTTCCCTCCTTTGCAAAACCGGGATTTACTTAAAAAATGGCCACGTGGAATCAAGTGGAGAGATCAATAAAACCATCAACCAATACTTGCGTGAAAAGGTGCTACTGAAATCATTTTCAGAATTCCTTCAATCACAAAAACCAAAAATGCCAGACCCGGATTTCAAGTTAAACAACATAATTTTTTATCAGGACAAAAAGGAGGTTTTTGAAAACATTGACAACGGGAAAGAGGTGAAAATCGAGCTACATTATGAGCTCTTTAATCGCCTTAATAGGTTTCGCGTATTTCTCGATGTATGTGATCATTTCGGGACTGTCATCTTCAGGACCTTTCATGACGAGGACGATTCGGAAAAACTTAATTTAGACCGGGGCATTTATATCTCGTCACTAACGTTGCCTGCCAATATTTTGGCGCCAATTTCTTACGATTTTAAATTTCAATTTGGTTTACATAATGTTCGAATGATGGAGCCCGAGGAAGGGATTTCTCTGCGAATTAACGTGGATCATACAGGTCTCTACAATTTGACCTACAACGGTCAATACACTGCGGGAATGATTTCCCCTGTCATGAAATGGGAGATAAATAAAATTAAAAATTGAATTTATGGACACCTACTACAGTCAACATGGCGAAGATTTTCTTGTAAATAAAATATTTAATGGCAAAAGTGAAGGCTACTATGTGGAGATAGGATGTCTTGACGGAATTGAATATAGCAACACATACTTTTTTGAAAAACGGGGCTGGGAGGGTGCCTGTATTGAAGCTCATCGTGACTTTATCGGAGAATTAAAAAAAAATAGACCCACATCGCACATAGTACATTGCGCCGTCGGCGAAGCTGATAAAGACAATGTCATTTTTTACGCCAATAAAGTCGGAAGCCTTTCAACTCTGGATAAAAACGAAGAAGGGCGATGGAAAAAAAACTACGCTAGCGACTTTTATGGATTTGAAGAGCAACGGGTTTCCATGCGCACATTGACCTCTATATTTGATGAACTGAAGCCGCGGATAATCGATTTTGTTTCGTTAGACATTGAAGGGTATGAGGTGAATGCGCTTAGCGGATTAGACTTTTCAAAATACAAACCAAAGCTGTTTGTAATTGAATATAAAGATGAAATTCACAAAAGCGAGCTTGAAAAGATTTTATTCAAACACAGCTATTATTTTCTTTCTAAGATTGGATGTAATTTGTTTTATAGCTTGAATAAAGCTGACGAAAAAATAGTAAAGGCCGATTACGGAACAATTCGGCTCATAAAAGTTGGCCCTGATGGCAGTCAACGAACTCACGAAGTCAAACTCAGACAGCCTAACTGGCTAGATAAAGTTAGGGCCACAATGATTAAGCTAGGCGTGGGTAAGGTCTGGAGTCTGCTCAAGGGCAG
>DASQTN010000845.1:0-2259 GCA_035641895.1 Chryseolinea sp.
GATATCTCGCAGCTTAGCCTGGGGCCTTTTGCCGCTATGGGCTCCTTAAGGATCTGAACCAGTATATTCGGCTTGCCACTAAGAACCTCGTTAATCTTGCCGGTTTTTACGATTTCGGGTTCAACTGAAAAGGTGCCAAAATCAAAACCATTCTCACTGTTATCGTTTATGCCTACCTGTGTAAACTTAAGCAGGGACCGCGCATAAGGACTTAAATCAGTATAGTGAAGAAAGGCATCCTTCTCAAAACCGACGTCTACAAAAGCTGCATTTAATCCAGGGATAAGCTTCTTGACCTTCCCGAGATATAAGTCGCCAACCGCGAAATTAGCATCAGTTTTTTCATGATGTAATTCAACCAGCTTCTTATCCTCTAAAAGTGCAATTTCTACACCCTGTGGAGCAGCGTTTATAATTAGTTCCTTATTCAATCGTCAATCATCTTTAACCGTGGTAACCGTTCATCTCTGAACGTACAATCGCCGAAGTAGCATTAAGTGACAAATACGCACAGCCTGGCCAGCAATATATGACAGATAAGTTTTCAGCTATGGTGAAGAAAAAGGGCCGGATCACGGCCCCGTTTCAGAAGAATATTTTAGCGGCTTTTCTTCTTATGACGGTTCTTTCTTAGTCTTTTCTTGCGCTTGTGCGTAGCAATTTTATGACGTTTTCTTTTTTTACCGCAAGGCATAATAACCAGTGATTTAAGTTAATTAATTTGTTTATTGAGTCCTCCCAAAAATGAGAGACTATGTTTTTAGTAAGCTAATGCGTTGATCAATCTCTTTGATGAAGTCCGGGTCGCCTATCAGCTCCTTACCTCTTTCATACCACATGATCGCATTGACCTTATCATTCTTTCTTTCAAATGCATCTGCAAGTGCAAGCACCGCTTCAGCATTCTGTGGCTGGCTTTTCGCAACTTTCAACAAACGCTGGATCGCTACATCCAGTTGTCCAGAAACAAGTCCACCCATTCCCAACATGAATTGGGCATACATATTTGTTGAATCCCTGGAAATTACTTCCCTTATAAGACTGATCCCCTGCATCGGATTTTCGCTGATGTTGCCAAAAAGGTAACACGAACCGAGGCCGATTTTGAGGGAATCATTCGTTGGATTTATCTGTAAAGCCTTTTCAAACAACTCTTTAGCCTGCAAAGCCATCCACTTCTTTAACGCTGGTTCCTGCTGTCTGCGCATGTTCCCTGCAAAGAATTGGGCTGCAAAGGTGAGACTTTTTTCAGAATTTTCCAATTTAGCAACTTCAGCAGTATAATACGAGTAAGGCAAAAGCAGGTGAACTGAGTCTTTCCAGAACGCCGCAAGCTGTTTATAAACGCTGATTTGCTGATCCTTCACGTTGCCACGCACTACAGCAGCTTCCAACCTGCTCACAAATGCAGATTGTTCCGGGGTAAGTTGTCTTTTCGATGCTGATAAAATAGTATTGATGTCGAGTGGAGCTTCGTCCTGGTGGGATGTCGACGCAATTGGCTTTTTCTCGATTGGCGGAACGTTATTTCCAAAAAAATAAATAATGAACAGAAGAGCTACCGCTCCCCCGATTAGAATAACCTGCTGCTTTTTCAATTAATTTGAATTAGGCTGCAAATTTAAGCTTCATCATCCGGGTTTGGTTGATCTTCTTTGACAGCTTGCAATTTTTTAACTTCTGCTACGAACTCTTTGGCAGGCTTGAAAGCTGGGATATAATGTTCGGGTATATGAACCGCGATATTCTTCTTGATATTACGGCCAATCTTCGCAGCTCTTTTCTTAGTTATAAAACTTCCGAAACCCCGTATATAAATGTTCTCACCATCAGCAAGAGTATCTTTTACTTCTTTGAACATGGTTTCCAGCGTCACCAGGACATCAACCTTTGGAATACCTGTCTTCTCAGATATCTGGTTAACGAGGTCTGCTTTTCTCATGTTGGCGTATTTAAGTGGGTTATAAATTTTGTTTTTGAAAAAGGCTAATCTGAAAGCCAATCCGCACTAAATCAATTCATTGTGAAATTAACGGTAAATTTTCAATTTTGCAAGAAATCTGTAAATAATTGATAATGAATTTTATTTTTTTATCTAAAATCCGTAACAGTTTAAATATCAATTGGTTACGTTAAAAGCCTGGCTGGAGTTTTCCTATCTTTCATCGTTAACCGAAGTTTTGAAGGTTAAAAATGGCATTTGTCTGTTGATTATCAGGGACTCTGAGCGGAAACGGAAAGTATTATTCGGGTACGATA
>DASQTN010000846.1:0-6546 GCA_035641895.1 Chryseolinea sp.
AAAAATAACGCTGCCCCTGAAATCACCGGCCAAGATGCGTTGATCATCAATGAAGATAAAAATATCACCATCACGTTAGATGATCTCAAAGTATCTGACCCTGATAACTCGTATCCGGCGGACTTCTTATTAAAAATACCACAGGGAAGCGGTGCTAATTATTCTGCATCTGGAAATAGAATAACTCCTTCACCAAATTTCAACGGTACATTGATTATCAATATTGCCGTAAATGATGGTCTGGATGATAGCGAACCATTTCCATTATCCATTGTCGTCACTCCCGTAAACGACCCGCCTGTTATAACGGGGCAAGAACAAATTAATATTCGCGCAGGGAGGCCCACGGCTTTGCAAGTCTCCTCACTTCTTGTAACCGATCCGGACGCTGCTAACACCAGCGGCTTTTCGCTGCGAATTTTACCCGGAACAAACTATACGGCCAATGGAAATATAATCACACCGGCAGTGGGTCATGTTGGGCCTTTAACCGTCCGGGTTGTCGTTAATGATGGCGTAGTCGACAGTGCTCCTTTTATGCTGACTGTTAATGTCGTACCTGGCGGATCCAAGCCGCTTATAACCGGGCATCAGTCCCTGGTAACAAATGAGGACGCTTCACTGACGCTGAAACTTGAAGACTTGTTTGTAACCGACGATAATGACACCTACCCGATGGGTTTTACGGTGTCCATACATCCCGGAGAGGATTACAGTTTTCAGGGTCGTACCATAACGCCTGCAAATAACATAAATGGTTTAATCGGTGTGAGTGTAACGGTAAGCGATGGTGAAGAAAATAGTGATCCTTTCCTGGTGAAAATATATGTAATCCCCGTAAATGATGCACCAACCATTCAAGTCTTGGAAAGTACTTCATTATCCTATGAACCAGGAAGCGGTCCAGCTTTTATTTCGACTGAATTCACTGGGAACGATATCGATAATCCATTTTTAAGTTTTGCCGAAATTAGTATTGGGGACAGCACATTTAATCCGGTACACGATGCACTCGTATTTGAAAATACTGAACAGATCAGAGGCATTTACGATAACTCTAAGGGAATATTATCACTCATCGGTCAAGCCTCATTGGAAAAATACGATTCCGCTATTCGTTCAGTCCAGTACAACTATCTTCTTACTCTCGATGAAGATGGTAACCAAACGGAGGTACTTCCGGGGGAGAAGAAAATTTACTTTACGCTAAGCGACGGCCAGCTTAACAGCAATGTAAGAATGCGTACGATATTGATTGAGACACCTGTAGCTCTTGACATCCCCAACACCTTTACTCCAAATGGGGATAAATCTAATGACACCTGGAAGGTAAGACCCATGGCGGATGCCAATCGTTTCGATAAAGCATTAATAAAGGTTTATAATAAAAAAGGAGCGCTGATCTTCGAATCCAAAGGATTCGAAGAAAGTTGGGATGGCTCATACAATGGCGAAGTACTACCGGTGGATACATACTATTATACCATCGACCTTAATCTTTCCTATGCTAAAAAAAGGTATAAAGGTATCGTAATGATTCTTCGATAATACTTTGACTCGAGCCGGGCATTAAACCGGTGGGTGTGTAGAGAGAATTCCACAGTCATTTTTTACCCCTTCCAATAACCGTTTGGTGATGAAGTTCTTATAGACGGGTTACCGATGGCATGCTTTTTCATTAAGGTCTTTGCTCGATGTCTATTGTGTATGAAACTTCCTTTACTCGTCACCAGCGGTATTGCTTTAATAATTTCTTCCACGGCGTTCGGACAGCTAAATTTTTTCAGACCTGAAATCGTGGGGCAAACACCCTCACCCCTTGAGACCACTGTTAATCAAGCTATTACCATCGAGCTTACAAATCTTATCGTGAAAGACGGCGACGCGTGGCAACAATATCCAACGGATTATAGGTTGCAAATACGTGATGGTTCAAATTATTCCGTAGAGGATGCTACCGTAACGCCCCGTCGAGATTTTACGGGTACATTGAGCGTACCAGTACGCGTTCATGACGGTGCACAGTATAGCAGAAGTTTTGACCTTGTTATTGAAGTCTCGGAATTCAATGCGGCACCAGAAATTACTGGACAATCGCAGCTGAACACAAATGAAGATAATGCTCTGGTTGTAAAATTATCAGACATAAGGGTTAACGATCCGGACAATAATTTTCCCGACGATTTCAGCTTGAAAATAAATTCGGGGGCCAATTATTCCGCCGAAGGAATGACTATTACGCCGGCCCGTAATTTCAACGGTACCCTTTCGATTCCAATCGTTGTGAACGATGGGAAGAACGATAGCCAACCATTTAATCTTCAGGTGTCCGTCACTGCCGTGAATGATCCCCCGGTTATTACGGGTCAGTTTCCGTTAAACACTTTACAGGATACGCCCATTTCCATTTTACTTAGTCATCTTAACGTAAGCGATCCTGACAACGCGTATCCAAATAATTTTTCACTGAAAATTTATCCTGGAGACCGATATACGGTTAATGGAAATACAGTGAAGCCTGCGTCAGACTTTTTTGGAGTACTCACCGTGAACATCAGCGTTCACGATGGAGGATCTGAAAGTCCGGTTTACGCTTTGAAAATAAATGTTGCTGAAGTCAAAAATATCACGCCAGTCATTACAGGGCAACGAGCTATAAGTATTGTTGAAAACACTTCAGTAGCAATTGCTTTATCGCAACTTACAGTAACAGACCCAGACAGTAAATACCCTGGAGATTTCACACTGAAAGTTTACCCCGGTGAAAATTATACCGTTGATAAAACGACAATTACACCTCTTCCGAGTTTCAAGAAGGGCACGTTGTCAGTGAAGGTCACAGTACATGACGGCAAAGCGGAAAGCACGCCATACTTGGTTAAAGTAGAAGTTATTCCCGTTAATGTCACGCCGAAAATCACAGGACAAAAAGAGTTGACGATGGTTGAAGACAGTACAATAGAAATCAACCTTAGTGACCTTCAAGTTTCAGACGCCGACAATCCGGGGTATCCGAAAGGTTTTTCACTTATTGTAGTGCCTCCGGCAAACGCGAATGTGTATTCCGTATCAGGCGCGATAATTAAGCCCGCACCCAATGTGACAGAATTTATAGAGGTAGGCGTTAAAGTCAGCGATGGCAAAAATGTAAGTGGTGAGTTCAAATTAGCCATCTTAATAACGCCTGTAAATGACGCACCTGAAATCGTATATATTGATACGGCTAAACTGATGTATGAACCCGGTACTGACCCCTTAAGTCTTTTTGAGACGTTGGACCTGAGAGATGTTGACAATGATCAGCTGAGTATGGCTGAAATCGGGTTTCGATTGCCCAACTTCAGTCCCGACAACGACAAATTAGTTATGACCAGCGACTCCACAACTATCAAAGCAATCTATGATACCAACGGAATTTTGTTTTTAGTCGGTCATGCTTCGCTGGAAGAGTACAAAACTGCAATCCGCTCTATAAAATATGGATATCAATTAATGACTGACGAAAATGGAAACTATTTAGAATTTAGTTCTGCAGACCGGATGATCTATATCAATTTACACGACGGTCTTCTTCCGAGCGAAACGTATGAAAGGAAGATTGGTATTGAAACTGACGTACTGCTGGACATTCCTAATACATTTACTCCCAACGGCGATAGCGCGAACGATACATGGCAGATACGCGCGACTAATGTCAACAAATTGGAGAAAGCAGTTTTGAAAGTTTATAACAAACGAGGATTGCTTTTGTATGAATCCAATGGCATTGAAATGGAATGGAATGGAATTTCCGGTGGCGAGATATTACCGGTTGATACCTACTATTATACAATTGATCTCAACCTCTCCTACATCCGAAAAACCTATAAGGGAATTGTAACCATTTTACATTAAGCCCGGAAAACTGAATTTCAATGATCTTATTTGTCTATCCGTAGCCAGTAAGCACACGCTATATATGCGATTCAGGTAAGCCATTATGACTAACAGATTTTTGTAAAACTACAGCAGGTTGTATGTTGCTTGACAAATCAGCCGCGGGAAAGATAACGAGTAGCCTAACAGTTGCACAGGCAGATTAGTACGAATTTCAAGAACTCCCTTTAGCTAAGCTCCGCATCTAATGAATTGGCAACATAGTTTTTTTCATGGGTCGGTAAATTTGTAGTACGCTCCTTGGTCTGTGCATTTGTTTGCGCTGTCTCTTCGATTTCTTTTGCAACAAAGCCGTGTTCGGCGATCTTTAAAAGATTGTCATAAGGGCCTTTTGAGGAAATAAGTTTAACAAATACTGGCGCTGTTTCTATTGCAATGAACAACAATATGATAAACCAATGCGCCCATGTTACCGCATCGCTATTAGTAGTTATGCGACTCAGTGCTTCCATTCGAGCCGCCATCCCATTAATTTTTGTTTTTTCGAGCGCCTTGAGTTGGGCGACCATGCTTGAATCTGTTTCGGCGATGCTCGTTTCAAGCACCCGAATGCGTTGATTATTCGCCGCGGTCAGTTGAGTTAATTCTCTTTCGGATGCATCCGCATCGGCCTTTTTGACTTTGTAGATCGGCCCAAGATTTCGTCGGCGACTTCCACCGGTACCATCAGCCTCCTCTTGCGCTATTCGCATCAAGTCGTCCCGCGTTTTTCCTTTCAGTATAATTTCTGCTTTCAAATCCTGGACTGCCGATTTGAGACTGTCGAGTGATGGTTCAAATCGCGACCTTAATTGTTGTTCCTGCCTGGCGTACGTCTCCTGTTCCATCACTATCAACTCGGGTTGAATTTCTTTGTCAAAAACTTTGAGTTCCAAGGGCTTAGCGATTACAATTGAAATAATAACAGCCAATAATATCCGTGGAATGGCGAGCGTAAATTCCCGGGCAAATTTCCCCTCCTTCCGCATACTTGACACGATATAACGGTCTAGATTGAAAATCATTAGCCCCCAAACCAAACCAAATGCGACGGCGGAAATGATCGAGTCAAAAATAGTGTATAGCGCATAGGCGCCGGAAAGGGCGGCAAACAGCCCCGTAAAAAAAATTGTCGCACCAATTCCAACATATTTGCTGGATTCAGTGGGACACTTTTTCAGCAGCTCTACGTCCGCTCCGGAGCAGTGCCAAAAGAACATCGTAATTTTTTGCATGAAAGCTTTAAACGCGCGATTGCTTTTAATATTGCTAAGCAAAACATGCCACGATCTTTATGCCAATCGAATAATCATCCTTTTTGGATATTAATTGCGCGGTCTTTGTATTCTTCTGTGCACTTTTGAACATAAGTTGTCCGATAACTCAAAGGTTACGCGTCGACGGTGCAATCTCTCATGTTTTTCCGGGACAAAAGATCAACCTCACGATTTAGGATTGATTCCACACCGGAAAGCCGTTGATGGGACTTGATTTTTACGAACCGAATATTTGGTAAACCCATAAAATCGATTAACTCTTTTACCAGGTCGCTATTTCGGATTGGTTTAGATTTCTTCGTCTGATAGTTAGATAAAATAAGATTACCTTTTCGTTTCACTAAGTCAACGACGTATTGACTATCTGAGTATACAATGATTTCCTCTCGACCCTTGCCCTCGCGTTGAAGGTATTGTAGAGATTCCAACACTGCGGTGAGCTCCATTCTTTGATGTGTGGTTTTGGAAATACTCCCTTCCAGAACAACCTTGCCTGAATCCGTAATAATTATGGCTGCCCAACCTCCGGTTTTCAATTGATTGTGACAACTTCCATCCGTAAAAATGGTGATTGATTGTTTTAACTGCATTTAAGAACTTGACGTCTTTTAGATGATGGTGCGAATAATCGTTTGCAAACTCGATATACAAAAACAAACTCCATGTATTGCGCGTTTCATAGTAAAAAATAGCATTTGAGGTAAAGATATTTAATTACTTTTGGCGTTCTATGGTCTGCTTTTATCGGGTGTTTTTATTTTCCATTTGCCTTTGCCTTACCTCGATTGTTTACGCACAAGTTCCAGTTGCCGTAGCAGACAATCCACCACCCACTTTGGAAGATACTCCAGCGACTTTTAATGTCACTGATAATGATACTGAAATCCTGTCTGAAATAGATCCGGCCACGGTGGATCTTGACCTTACAACTGATGGAATTCAAAACATTTTTACAAACGCCTTTGGGGAGTGGACTGTAAATTCAGATGGTGACGTAACCTATACACCAGCACTGAATTTTGCCGGTGATGCGTCCATCGATTATACCGTACAGAACAATTTGGTGATACCCGTTACATCACTTCCAGCCCCGATAACTATAACGGTTACCGCAGTTAATGATGAACCTACTATTTCGCCAATTCCTGATCAGACAATTGCTGAGAACTCATCTACGCCGGCGCTTGACTTTACAGTTGGAGACGTCGAAACCGACCCTGCTGCTCTCAATTTGGCGGGAAGCTCCAGCGACAATACAATTGTTCCGGTAGGGAATATTGTTTTCGGAGGTAATGGCGCTGATCGAAATGTTACTATTACGCCGCAGCCAGGTCAATCTGGTGTAGTTACGATC
>DASQTN010000847.1:0-8881 GCA_035641895.1 Chryseolinea sp.
TGATCAGTATTTTCCAGTGATCAACGCGCTGGAAGACGACCTGACCGGGATAGAAGAAAATATATTTCACGAAAAACTGCGTCGGGATAACACAGCAAAAATTTATCTCCTGAAACGACAGTTACTCGATGTCAAGCGGTCGGTTTCGCCACTGATTGATATTTGTAATCGTCTCATGCGCTTTGATCTGAAATTTATCGATCAGGAAACCAAACCATATTTTAGGGACATTTACGATCACGCCGTTCGGATGAATGAGATGGTGGATAATTCACGCGAATTATTGTCTGCTGCCCTTGAAGCGAATCTATCAATGATCAGTATTTCGCAAAGTGAAATTGCAAAACGATTCGCGGGATGGGCCGCGCTGATCGGCGTACCTACTATGATCGCCGGATTTTATGGTATGAATTTCTCCTACATGCCGGAGTTGGCCTGGCAATGGGGTTATCCCGTTGTTATTATTGGTACAATAGCCATTTGTTTAATTCTCTATTTTCGTTTCAAGCAGTCAGGGTGGTTGTAGAAGCGCGTTGATTCGGAAAATCTCGTGGAAGTGGTTCTCAAATCACTGACAAGATTGGAGGTACTGTTTTAAAACCTTACTCGGTAGATCTATTTCCCTTCGCCTCCGTGGCTATTTCGGATAAAATATAAAGAAGAAACTATCCGTAGTTTTTTGTACGGATAGTTTATCAAATAGCAAGAACACTTCAGACTCACCTTAATAGAAGAATTGTTCTAAGACGATCTTTCCGTCTTTCACTTCATACATCATGATCTGATCGATTGTTACTCTTCCAAGACCATTAACGGTAAGATCCTGAATCCGTCCAACTGCAAAATGATTACCTGCCACAACTGACCGGGTAGTGTGCAGTTTATGAACTGCCTCAATATTTTTGACAAAGTCCTCGCCTTTTTTGCGAACAAGGGCTTTTCCCTCGGCGTTGCTAAGATAGGGCGAATGCGAAGGTTCAACACTTCGCACATTTTCGGCAAAAAATTCATCTTGGATTTCAAACCATTTCTCTTGTTGCGCAAGTTCGTCGAACCGGGCTGCGACTTCCTGTGTGGAGTGTGCTGTTTTTATTTCTTGTGTCATAATTTTAATTTGGATTGATTTTGTTATAGTCTTCAATTTTGTTGAATCACTGCATCCTTCAGCGTCGGATTGCCTTTACCGGAAGTAATCAGATTTGACAAACTTTGCACATACTGGCCCCATGCATTTGAACAATCATTAAAACACTCGAAACCTGGATCTAAGCCTATATGAGTGAAGCGAATCTGCGTCTTGTCGCCCTTTTCAAAGATCTCAAAGGTAATTTTGGTGTTGATCCATTCCTTTTTGTCTTCAACAAAGTTTAGATTGCAGTCCGTCACAAGCCACACTACTTTTTTATCTGGAATTACCTCTACTAATTTTTGTGTTGATACGTGGATGTCGTGAAAAAATCGGACGGTGAATTCATCATTCAAGTTTTCTGCCTTACCTTCAAAATTTTCTGTCCACCATTTTGAAACGTTGTTGATACTTTCGAATACATGACGTGGCGTAGCCTTAACCGTGATGCTTGTACTATAATCTTTCTTGTTCATGGTTTTTTATTTTTCTTGTTCGGCAAGCGCCTTTTCATGTTCTGTGCTTGGTTTGCCGGCACCGTTCGGCTGGCCTTTTCCTGTAGTGATCAGATTCCGTAAACTTTCTTGTATGTAATGCGTCCATGCATTTGAGCATACGTCGAAACATTCATATTCGGCGGTCAAACCCAGGTGCGTAAAACGGACTTGAGTTTTGTTATCCTTTCTAGAAATCTCGAAACTGATTTTTGTGTTAGTCCATTCGCTTGTGTCTTTTGTGAATTTGAAGTAATTGTGCATGACAAGCCAAACGACTTTTTTGTTTGGAACCACTTCTATCAATTTTATTTTGGCCTTATGTAGATCTTCATAGTGATATTCAAACTCGTCGTTGATGTTCTCTGTGTTACCTTCAATTTCCTCTGACCACCAACCGCGAACGTTGTTGATAGCGTTGAATGCTTCCTCTGGTGTTTGATCCACCAAAATAGTAGTGTTGAAATCTGTTGCCATAATTTAATCGTTTAACGTTTTAAAAATTTTTGTTGTAAGGTCCTTCGTGCACACCCTCGCGCAAGTGATGAGTGCAAAGCTATTGTCTAAGTGGGGATCCGGTAAGGTGTAAAATAGACAATCTAAAGGGTTGATTTGGACAAAATGAAAACCCATCTTTGCTAAAATTGTCAGGAAGAGAGCCATAATTTACAATGACCTAAAGCATGATAATAATTGTGGCAATTCCCGTGTATCAACAACCAAAGAAATATTAAAACATGAAGCATGTGACTATCGTTGTCCCCGTTGGCAACACTAATCTCAGTAGCATAACAGGTGCATTTGAAATTCTGACTTACGCTGAAAGATATTGGCAAAAAATGGGTAACAAAGCCAGAATAGAAGTACGCATCGCCGGATTTGTAACAGAATTGAAACTGGACGTGGGATTCTTTTCCATTCATCCCCTGAACATTAAAGAGATAAAACAAACTGACTTGCTGATCATACCTTCTGTTTATTACGATAGTGATTTGTTTGAAGAGAATAAAGAGCTTATTAGCTGGATCAAGGAACAATATAAATGCGGAGCTGAAATTGCAAGTATTTGCTCGGGTGCCTTTTTACTTGCCGCCAGCGGTTTGTTGGAGGGAAAGTCCGTTTCGACACACTGGAATGTAGCGGAGAACTTTACACGTATGTTTCCTAACATCCACCTCGAAATTGACAAACTAATTACCGCCGACCGAGGAATATATACCAACGGCGGTGGATATTCCTTTTTAAATCTGATACTTTTTCTTGTTGAAAAATATTATGACAAACAGACCGCAATTTTCTGTTCAAAAATTTTTCAGATTGATATAGAAAGAGGTTCTCAATCGCCTTTTCATGTTTTTCAGAAACAGAAAAATCACGGGGATGAATTAATTGGCAAGGCGCAAGCTTACATTGAGGAGAATTTGAGCACGAGAATTTCTTTCGAAGGACTGGCTTCGAAATTGGCGATCAGCAGAAGAAATTTTGACAGGCGTTTTGTCAAAGCAACGGGTAATACCCCTGTTGAGTACTTGCAAAGGGTAAAAGTCGAAGTGGCCAAAAACACGTTAGAAGAAGGCAGGAAAACTATCTTTGAAGTGATGAATGAGGTAGGCTATTCAGATGACAAAGCATTTCGCGAAGTTTTTAAAAAAATAACGGGATTATCGCCATTAGAGTATCGGTCAAAGTTCAATAAGCAAACCGCGCTAGTGTAGCGTTGCCACTATACGCGAATATTCTATCTTAGAAAAAAATATCAAATGACGGGTTTTAATATCAGTAGGATTCACTACGTTTTTACACTGTTCACAGTGTTCATTGCTTTCGCGTCTACTGCGCAAAATCAAATTTTTACAATGGACGACTCATTGCGAGGACAAATTACGGCCGAACGTAGCTGGTGGGATGTTTCTTACTATCATTTGAATATGAATGTCGATCCTGAACAGCGGCGTCTTGAGGGTAATGTGGTTGTCCGGTATAAGGTCCTAAAATCGGATCAAATCCTTCAAGTCGACCTCCAGCCGCCCTTGGTCATCGATAGTGTATTGCAGGATGGACGCAAGCTGTCTTTTGTACTCAAGGGCAAAAACGCCTACATGATTTCAGTGCAGAAAGCACAATTGCCAAATACATTCGAAAGCATCAACGTATATTATTCAGGGCATCCAATAATAGCAAAGAATCCTCCGTGGGAGGGTGGATTCCAGTTTACTAAAGATTTAGAGGGAAATAATTTTGTTGCTACTTCCTGTCAAGGGCTCGGTGCAAGTGCGTGGTGGCCAAACAAGGATCATAGCTACGACGAACCGGACAGCATGCTTATGAGCATTACCGTTCCTGATCCGCTTATCGATGTATCCAATGGCAGACCTCGTGGAATCGTAAAGAATAGTAACGGCACGACTACCTATAATTGGTTTGTGAGTAATCCCATTAACAATTATGGCGTCAATGTGAATGCTGCAAAATATGTTCACTTCTCAGATACCCTTAACGGTGAAGGCGGGGTCCTTGACCTCGATTATTACGTGCTTCCCTATAACCTAGAAAAAGCCAAGGAGCATTTTAAACAGGCCAAGCTCATGCTAAGAGCTTTTGAACATTGGTTTGGACCATATCCTTTTTATCGAGATGGTTACAAACTTGTTGAGACGCCTTATCTCGGCATGGAGCATCAAAGTTCTGTCACCTACGGAAACGGCTACCAAAACGGCTATCTCGGGAAGGATTTGTCCTACACAGGGTGGGGATTGAAATGGGATTTTATCATCGTACATGAGTCGGGACATGAATGGTTCGCGAACAACATCACATATCAGGATATTGCCGACATGTGGATACACGAAGGATTCACCAATTATTCTGAAAGCCTTTTTACGGAATATTACTATGGCAAAGAGGCAGGTACTGACTACGTTGTAGGAACGCGGCAAGATATTAAGAATGATATACCGATTATAGGAATCTACAATGTCAACCAGCGCGGCTCGGATGACATGTATCCGAAAGGAGGGAATATGCTTCATACCATTCGCCACAGCATTGGGAACGATAGTTTGTTCCGCGAGATCTTGCGAGGTCTGAATAAAACTTTTTATCATCAGACAGTAACTTCAAAACAGGTGGAGGATTTTATTTCGGAAAAGGCTGGTATAGACTTTTCCCGAGTCTTTGATCAATATCTCAGAACGGTGAAGATTCCTGAACTTCAGTATTATCGCAAGGGAAAGAAAACTTACTATCGATGGACCAACGTGGTTGACAATTTTGATCTTCAATTAGTCATTCCCCAAGGTTCCGGCTATCTGAGACTGCAGACCGCGCCGTCGTGGACGAAAGTTAAGGGTGACAAGGGTGAATCATTGATTGATAAATCCTATCTGGAAAGAATGTACTACATCAAGGTGACGGAAATGACCAGGTAGGTGGTTAAAAGAATGTCTTGAAAGTGAATCAAATGTGATTGGCAAGGCCGACCACATTTGATTCATAGGAGATTATTTTGATTGGCTCCATGGAGGGGTGATCCCATTCATTCGAGCATAGGCGATCAATTGTCCCAGATGTTCGTTCGAGTGTCCCAATGAAATAAGGATGGCTGACATACCTGTAAATTCGCCGGGGAAAGGAAACTCGACTTTTGTCGCCAGGGACGCATCATTTGCATTTTTGATTGCGGCTATCATCAAGTCATAAGATCGCTTTAGGTCTTTCGCTATCGCATCTTTTGTTTTTAAATCCTTTTCCAAAGTTTCCATTTTTACATCAGCTGGAATCTTTTCGCCTAGCTTTGAAGCAAAAAAATAATTAGCTGAAATGATATGCGCACAAACTTCAGCAATCGACCGAACGCCAGCTTGCGGTGCGTAGGAGTATTTGTCAGCGGGTATGGCTTGCGCCAACTGCATTACTTGTCCTGAAACAAATGTTAGCGATCCGGCAGTTTCTTTTTGAAATTGTCCTTGACAAAAGGCTTCGAACGAAACCAGAATTGCAATAATTGGAAATAAGTATTTCATAATTTAATTAGGGTTGGTTAGTAAAAAAGAGATAAGTAAAATTATAAAAAAGAGATCAAGTTGAATAGTTCTAACAACGGGCTTTCGGCCGGAACCGTTTAATATTTTTTTGATTTTTAGCTAAAGTAAAACAGATATTTACTTAACAAATATAAAACAAATGATTAGATTTACATTTGTTAAGTAAATACTATTTAAAATCCATTGCCGCTGAATATGAGTGTGCAGCCTCCACGATATGCATTAAGGTTCCTTCGCTGGTTTTGTCGCGAAGATTTCCTGGATGAGATAGAAGGTGATCTTATTGAGTTATTTGAAAAGCAGTATAACAATTCTCCACGCCAAGCACGCTGGAATTTTTTCATCACCGTTGTGCGGCACTTCCGTCCCGAGTATTTAAAAATATTTCATAAAAGAAATCATCGAATGTCCGAATTCAACTTAACTATGGTCTTAAACTATTTGAGTTTTGCATTACGAAACTTGCGAAAAAGGACAGCCTTTTCACTGATTAATGTTGTCGGTCTTTCAACAGGCATTTGTGCCTGTCTCGTATTGCTACGATACATCGATTTTGAGACAAGCTATGATGACTTTCATCAGAATCGGTCGTCCCTTTATAGGATTAACAGAGTATCAATCAAGAATGGCGAGCGCAATATTCCAAATGTCTGGACTACTTTTGGTTTGGGCCCGGCCCTTCAAACTGATATTCCCGAAGTGCTTCGCAGCATTCGTACACATACAGAAGAAGCGGTGGTGACCGGTTACCCTGGCAAACATGAAAGTCGTGCCTTTCATGAAAAACAAATCCTGGCCGTGGACTCCACTTTCTTCAAAGCATTTACGTTTTCGGCAATAGAGGGAAATCTGACAGATGCGCTAGACGATCCTAATAGTATTGTGCTTACGAAATCTGCCGCGCAAAAATATTTTGGAACTACCAACCCGATAGGCGAAACCATGACACTTGCCGGTGGTCGAATGAATGGTTCGTATACCGTTACGGCAACAATGGAAGATGTTCCGGAAAATTCTCATTTCAAATTTGAATTTATTATTCCGCTCCATAACATTTTTTTGAACAATCAATACAAACGGGAGGACGGATGGGGTACCAACAATTTTGTAACGTATGTGCAATTGTATGAGGAATCGCAATTTTCGAGTGCGATGTTGAAGCTTCCCGATTTCTGTGCAAAATGGCTCGATCCGAAATGGAAGGAACATAACCTTCGCTATGAACTTACTTTGCAACCGCTTCGGAAAATTCACTTAACTCCTGGGTTGCGCGACTATGTTGATACGATCAGTTATGATACAATATACTTTTTTGGCGTCATAGCGATTTTTATACTCGCTATTGCGTGGATTAACTATATCAACTTGTCGACTGCGAGATCAATGGAAAGAGCAAAGGAGGTGGCTATCCGAAAATCTATTGGTGCCTTTCGAAGCGAGTTGATGACGCAGTTTCTTTCGGAAGCTTTCGTTATTAACTTTATTGCGATTCTTCTTGCACTGCTTCTGGCAATATCCTTTTTACCCTTGTTAGGTTCTATAATTGACAAAGAGCTCGCTTTCAATCTAAAAGATCCGCGCCTTTGGCTAACGTTAGGGGTATTGTTTTTTGGAGGTACGATTGCATCGGGCCTCTATCCTGCGATTGTTATGTCGTCATTCAGGGTGTCGGGTGCCCTCAAAGGAAAAAGCAGCAAGGAAGGGGGCAACTATTTTCTCCGGAGAGCACTTGTGGTCTTTCAATTTGCCGCTTCGCTGATTCTTATTTCCGGTACATTTCTCGTATATCGGCAGATTACCTTTATGCAGACACGAGACAAAGGACTACAAATGGACCAGATGCTCATAGTTGAGGGGCCGGGAACAATCAAATGGAACGTTGCCAAGCAAAAACTGAATATCTTAAAAGAGGAAGTAAAAAAAATTCCGGGTATAAAGGGTGTCAGTACTTCGGGTTCAGTGCCCGGGCGAGGTCATAATTGGGGCGCTGATGTTCGGAGAAGCGGTACTTCCCTAAGCGAGATTCAGTCAGGCAGCGTGGTGTGGATCGATCCGGATTTTATTCCACTTTATAACATTCCTTTTTTGGCAGGAAGAAATTTCAACACAGAGATTCGCACCGATATGGAAGCGGTAATCATTAACGAAGCTTCATTGAAAAAATTTGGACTTGGATCTCCGGAAGAAGCTCTTCAACAGATGCTGGTCATGGACAACGATACGGCTGAGATCATCGGCGTTCTCAAAGACTATAATTGGAGCTCCCTGAAATCTGAGGTGATACCATTTATATTTAAAGCAGATACGATTGTACCTGCGGCCATTACATTTTACCTGGAAGGAAATGCAATTCCGAGTGCGATCGATGCGGTGGAAAAAGAATACAAGAAACTTATTCCCGACGAACCCTTTGTATATGATTTTCTCGATGAAACTTTCAACGCGCAATACAAAAGCGATCAGCAGTTTGGTAACATCTTTGGATTATTCGCAGGCTTAGCGGTAGCAATATCATGCCTCGGCCTGTCGGGTCTTGCTTCATTTTCTACAGCGCAGAGAATGAAGGAAGTCGGGATACGGAAGGTGCTGGGCGCTTCGGTTAGTAGTATTGTTTATTTATTATCGGGACAATTTCTGCGACTTGTCGTCACGGCATCCGTGCTTGCTATACCATTGATCTGGTACGGGATGCATCAATGGCTGGATACTTTTGCTTTTAAAATAAGTTTGGGATGGGATCTGTTCGTTATTCCGATGATCATGTTGCTGGCAATGACGTTGCTTACGGTAAGCGGCCAGGTGATCAAAGGCGCGATCACGAATCCAGCAAGCGTCTTGAAATCGGAGTGAGGTAGGAGCGGCCGATCTTACATCTTCGATGGAGAAACATCCAAGTCCTTCCTGAATGGTTGATCGTAAAGACGCTTTCCTGTTGCCTTGTACAGCGCGTTAGCCAGCGCCCCAAACGTGGGAGGAAAGGTTGGTTCACCCATACCCGTGGGATCGATATCATTTTGGACAAAATGTATATCAATTGCCTTGGGCGCTTCCTTGTGACGAATCAGCCGGTATTTATTGAAGTTGTTTTTATCTGGTACACCATCCTTAAATGTCAAAGCTCCATACAACGCATTGCCTACTGCGTCGATGATAGCACCTTCGGCGAGGTTCGTGGCAGCATCTGGATTTACGACAATCCCACAGTCGACCGCACAACA
>DASQTN010000848.1:0-6060 GCA_035641895.1 Chryseolinea sp.
AAGAGTTCGTCGATAAAATAGTTCCTTTTAACTGGCGCGGCTGGTGGGATTATGGCACGGGCGCTTTAGGTGACATGGCGTGTCATATTGTAGAGCCTCCATTTCGCGTTCTCGGCTTAAATTATCCTACCGATGTTACGGCGAGTGTTGGTAGTGTATATGTCGATGAATTCAAGCGAGGTTATTTTCCGGAAAGCTGTCCTCCCTCCTCTCACATAGTTCTTAGTTTTCCCGCGCGTAACGGTAAACCTGCCTTGAAAATGCATTGGATGGATGGCGGGATTCAACCGGAAAGGCCAGATGAACTCGGTGCAAACGAATTGATGGGCGATGGTGGAAATGGAGTAATCTTCGTCGGCACAAAAGGAAAAATGATGTGTGGTACCTATGGAAGACTTCCGAGCCTTATTCCTACCACTAGAACCAAAGAAGTAACGGTTCCGCAAACTATTAAACGCGTGCCGGATGGTGACAACGGACATTATGCGCAATGGGTGGAAGCGTGCATCGCAGGTTATGGAAAAATGGAAGTAAGCTCGCCATTTGAAATAGCTGGACCGCATACTGAAACAATACTTATGGGTAATCTGGCCATTCGTAGTCACGACATACGTAAACCTAAAAAGGATAAGCCGAATGAATTCGATTATCCGGGAAGAAATATCAAGTTATTATGGGACGGAGCCAATATGAAAATTACCAACTTCGATGAGGCAAATCAATTTGTCAAACGCGAATATAGAAGTGGTTGGAAACTTTCATGATTGATCTTTATTAACTATCGCTGACTTTAATTTTATAAATTTTTATGCCTTTACAGAAGAAAAAGAAGAGTGAAGAAATTTCAGTTTCGAGAAGGAATTTTATTAAAAACGCTGGGCTGACTGCTGCCGCTTTCAGCATACTTCCCCGTTTTGTTTTAGGTGGCAAGGGATTTATTCCTCCCAGTGATACCCTGTACATTGCGGGAATCGGAGTTGGCGGCAAAGGCGAAAGTGATCTTACAGGATTCGCTGCAAATCCCAAAGCAAAAATTGCTTTCCTCTGCGATGTTGATGACCGAATGGCTGTTAAGTCAAAAGCGAATTTCCCTCAGGCAAAATACTATAAGGATTTTCGGGTGATGCTCGACAAAGAAGACAAAGGTATCGATGCTGTATCCGTTTCCACACCTGACCATACCCATGCCGTTGCAACACTCGCAGCGATGCAACGAAACAAGCATGTCTACGTTCAAAAGCCCCTCACGCATTCTATCTATGAAGCGCGAATGCTTGCTGAAGCAGCAAAGAAATATAAAGTGGTTACACAGATGGGCAATCAATATGCATCTGCGGACTTTGTCCGCGTCGCCAAAGAAATGGTGGATGCAGGTTTGATCGGCGATGTGACAAAAGTAATCACCTGGACCAACAGGCCAGTTTGGCCGCAAGGAGTCCCCACACCAACAGGAAAGCACGAAGTGCCGAAAGAGGTTGATTGGAATCTATGGCTTGGCCCCTCTAAATATATCGACTATAATCCCGCATATCTACCCTTCAACTGGAGAGGATGGTGGCAGTTTGGTACCGGCGCCCTGGGCGATATGGGATGCCATGTTATGGATGCTGCGTTCAGAATTCTTCCTATTGACTTTCCAACGGAAGTCGAGTGTAGTACCACCACGGCGTGGTCGGATTTCTTTAAAGAAGCCAATTACCAGGATAGTTGTCCCGCGTCTTCGATCATCCACCTCAAGTTCCCGCGCAAGGACGGCAAAGGAAATATCAACTTCACCTGGATGGACGGTGGATTACTCCCGCAACGGCCGGAAGAACTTTTGCCGGAAGAACGTCTGGGGCATGGCGGTAACGGTTATATTTTTGAAGGGACAAAGGGAAAACTGATGGGTGATTATAACATGATGCCCACATTGTTACCAACAGCACGCATGAAAGAAATAACAATGCCAAAGCCTTCTCTTCCACGTGTGCCAGGAGCCGAAGCAGGCCATTATACCCAGTGGGTGGACGCATGCATGAAAGGTTATGGCAAGATGGAGGTTAGCTCTCCTTTTGAATACGCAGGTCCGTTTACCGAAGCGGTATTGATGGGAAATCTGGCTATCCGCAGCTACGGCATGCGTGGTGCTGACGGAAAAGGCTACCCTGGTCGGAAGAAATTACTATGGGATGCGAAAAATATGAAAATCACGAATTTTGATGAAGCGAATCAGTTCGTGAAGGATCAGTATCGTGAAGGGTGGAGCATTGGAGTGTAGTTCGTAAGAGGTAGTTAGTAAGAAGTTCTCGTTGGTCAGGTAATCGGTGGTCAGGTAATCGGTAATCAAGGTATCGACGAATCCTGGTAATCCTTCATCCTGTAAATCCTGGTCGATCCTGGTCAATTCTGCAAATCGTGATACAAAAATAAAGGCCCTGTGAACGTCTATCACAAAGGCCTTTATCTATTCTTGCAAACCTAAACCCTAACCTAAATCGCAAGAAATCTACTATCCGGGAGTAAAAGTATGTCAGAAAAGGGCTCGCGTCGTATCAAAATGATTATCTGGACGGCTTTATTTAGTAAGTGGCAAGATAATTTAGCAAGTGGTATGTAGTGAGTGGCCGTAGGAGAATCGGCGGTCAAGGTATCGAACGATACTGGTAATCCTTAAATCCTGCAAATCCTTGTCAAAATCCTGATAAAAAAAAAGGTTCTGACATTTGCCAGAACCTTAAAATCACAACCAAAAACTTTCTTTAATTCTGCTTTACTTTCCAATTCCACATGCCGATCCAACGAATGAGTTCGTTTTTATTTTGTCCGTAAAATCCCTTTGCCAGCATATCTCGGTCTTCATTGGTTGAAGGAGCGAACCAGTCAACGGCAACAGATCCAACCGTACTGTTCACATATATTTTTATGCACTCACTCTTAAATTTTTTCTTGCTCATTTGGGTCTTTGTTGAAGTTTAAGCTATCATTCATTACAAGCCGATTCTCACAGCTCACACACGATCTTTCGATCAGAAAAAACTACTTCGGTAAAAAGTAGACCGAGGTCACCGACTGGTTAATTCGAGTTTCGAATACCAATTTTATTTAAAAAAGCTTCTTTTTTTCGTTTAGAGACATCAAGGGATGTGTCGTTGTTAAGAACCACATAGCCACCTTCGCCCTTCACATATTTTTTAATAGAGTTAATGTTGATGAGATACGAATTGTGAATCCGGAAAAAATTATGATCTGACAACAAATCATCGTATTCCTTTAATGTTTTGCTTACCAAATACTTTTCTTCGGTTGTAAAAATCTGTGTGTAATTACTGGACGCCTCGCAATACAGTATATCACTGATTTTTACAAAGACAAGTCCATCGAGTGTGGGGAGTGCAATCTTATAATTTTCGTTCGAACCTTGTTTCAAATTTTGAACCAGCTGGCTCAACCTGCCGGTCATATTATTGCTAACACGTTTCTCAACTCGTGCTACCGCTTTCTTAAGATCCTCAATATCAATAGGCTTCAGTAAGTAATCGATAGCTGAAAATTTAAAAGCTTTAATAGCATACTCTGTGTATGCCGTAGTAAAAATCACTTCAAAATTTATCTCCTTTATTCTTGTTAGCAGATCAAATCCGGTTTCACGCTGTAATTGGATGTCCAGGAATACAACATCAGGTGAATGCAACCGCACGGCTTCTGTTGCTTCCGCAATGTTCTCGCACAAACCAACCACCGCTACACCCTCGACAAAATCATGCAAAAGAATTTGTAGATTTTCCCTGGCTTTAGGCTCATCATCAACAATTAGCGCTTTTAACATAGGGTCCGGGTTCCAATATCCAAACGTAAATAAAGGCAGCTTTCTAAGTTGTTTAGAAACAAGTATTTTCTTACATAGCTACCCAAATCTTCACTAACGTACCAGTCGATTTTTCTCCTTCAAAAAGGTCAATGATCTCAAAGGAAGCTTTTTCCTCCATATTGATTAATTTGAAACGTTCCTCTGTTAGAACCGTTCCCATTGATTTATGCTGGGGAAAATTTTGTTCCCTGAGTTTTCGAGCAGCGTCGCGACCGATGCCATTGTCTTCAATTTCAAATAAAACAGAATCCTGATCTTGGCGTACCAAAATTTTTAGGACTCCTTTAGAGATCTTATTATACAAACCGTGTAAAATTGCATTTTCAACATACGGTTGAATCAATAATGACGGAACCTCTATATTATCAATCTCCAAATCAGGGGAAACTGAAAGTATAAACTCAAATTTATCCTCAAACCGAAGTAACTCCAGGTTGACATAATGTTTCAAAAGTTCAATTTCGTCTGCAAGTTTGACTTTATTATTAACGGAATTAGTTAAAATTCCCCTTATTAGCTTCGAAAAAGTGGATAGGTAATTGATGGCGTTAAGCCGGTCATTTTTCGCGATAAAAAATTGAATGGAATTCAATGCATTAAAAATAAAATGCGGATTCATTACTGACCGAAGCGCCATTAGCTTCAATTCACCAATGGTTTTATTTGCACTAACCAATTCTCTTTCTTTCTGAATTCTTTCTGTGACATCTTCTGCAAAAATTGAAACTCCCGTTATTCCATTTCTGCCAACGATTGGGCTAAGCGAAAAATCCATGTAACGATCGCCGGCTTGCTGAGATTCTCTGAAGACTTCGCCGTTCAAGGCACGTTCATATCGTTTAATCCATGTCTTCTGAAGGCGCAAAATTTCCGGATTGGATTCGTCATCTTTCAATATTCTCTCCCCCTGTTTCAACTCAAGGCCATAAGTCTTAAGGAAATAATTCTTGACCGGTTCATTAAATGCTATCAAAGTATAATCCCTGTTTATTGACCACATCAACAATGTCGTGTTGTTTATGGTGGCGTTGAGATTGGCTTCGCTCAGCATCAACTGTTCATTCAAGTTCCTTTGATATTGAAGCGCCTTTTCCAGCACCTGTTCCCTTGTTCGTTCACGTGTTATGTCCATCCATCCACCCAACGCACGTATAGCCTTGCCGCGATCGTCCCGCATTATGGTCGCCTGGTCCATCATCCATGCAAATGACCCTTCGACTTTTTTAACGCGATAAACATCTATAAATCTTCTCGATTTGGACGCCGTTATGTAATCGAAATAACGAAGTACCCGCTCCCGGTCCTCAGGATGAATGGATTCTTTCCAATCACTCACCGAATAATTTTCCTTGTTTAATCCAAATTCTTCCAAGGCGTTACTGCCGGCGAACCAGTTCATTTTCCCGGTGAGGAAATCAAGTTCCCACATTGCCGCATTCGACATCTCCGAAATCAATTTGAAACGAGATCGGTCAACTTCCATTGCCGTATGCGTGTTATCCAATTTAACCTGCTTATTCACTACATCGGTGATGTCTTTCCAGACGCTTATAACAGTTTCAACTTTTCCAGCTCTATTGCGAATAAATTTTTGTTTGTCAAGCAGGTGGTAATACGAACCCACTGGATTCGTGAACCTGTATTCGTATTCAAAAAGAATCGTCTTCCTGTCCTTTAAAGCCTTGTTGAATTCTAGTACGACCCTGCCTCGGTCATCGGGATGAATTTTCGAAACCCAAAAATCAGCGGTGATCTGTTCGGGGATGTCGAATTTTATTTTCTGTTCTTGCGAAGCATAGCAGATGCGATCCACTCCCTGTAATACCCAAACTACCTCAGATGACAATTCGAAAATGGATGAGATGATTTGTGGATCTATTTCCGTCTTCAAATGATTCGATCCGTTCTCCAAACTTTTTATTTTAAAATTGTTTTATAATCAAGGCTGTAAGCTTACGTTGAGAGCAGCGCTATGCTTCCAATTTAGCAATAATAAATAATATGAATTGGTTGAACTACCACTATGAAATTTTGCAACACTGTATAGGAGTAATAGCTCAAGTGTACAGAATTCCTGATTATTTACTGACATTTAAAAATTCTTGCTGTCAATTAGAAGGTTCCCTGTGTGCTCACTGATTAGCCAAGATCTTTATAAAGGCAGGGTCACGACGATCACAGGTCAGCGGATCTCAGCGCGCATATCCTCA
>DASQTN010000849.1:0-6056 GCA_035641895.1 Chryseolinea sp.
CTTTCGGCAAGTTTTTCCACCAGCTCTACTTCATGGGGTTCATATTTTCCAAAAGTTGCTAACTCAAGAATACCGAAAACCTTACCGTTAACTTTCAACGGCATGACCAAAAGAGCATTTGGCTTCGCGGCACCAAGGGACGAGGTAATCGCGACATAGTCTTCAGGAATTTCTACGAGATAAATTGACTGCGCTTCAAGAAAGCTTTGGCCCACCAAACCTTCACCCACATCGATCTGCTTATTGAGAAATTTTTTACGTTCATATGCATAACATGCAACCAGCTCCAGGAATCGTTGGTTAGTATTTTCTTCGTTCAAGAGAAAAAGTCCACCCTGATTACTTTTTGTGTATTTGACGACGAACTTGATAATGCTGTCAAACAGATCTTGGGTGGTTGTAAATGAAGTTCGTAACAACTCTCCAATTTGTGCTAACCCTGATGTAGACCAATTCCGTTTTCGATCTTCTTCTGCATTCGCTTTAAGCTTGTCACGCATGGATATGAGTGTATTTCCCATTGTGCCGCGAACAAGTTCGTCATCGAGGTTGGCGGAATAATTTCCGGCCGAGATGGCTTCCATAAAATTCGATAATGAAGTTGCACCCCGTTCCTGCCGCTCTGCTATAGACGTCCTCTCAAGTTCTGCCTTGTCGCCTTTGTCAAACAATCTGTACAAGGAAATTCCTAAGGCAACCAATCCGCCGAGCAAAACAAATATCGAAATCCACGAAAGGACATTTAAAGTAGCGGTACCACTTACGATTTGTTGATCTACATAGTTTATTAACCGGTCAGATACACGTTGGAAATCTTTCAACGACGCATCCACCTTGAGATTTAGAACATTGAATGACTGAGTATCGACAACCTCCGCTGTACTGTCCGTAGCGGCTGCAATGACTTGAGGTTTTGCCTCTAAGCGGGCCTGGCTTGACTCGAGAAGGTTTTGAATGTTATAAATGTTTTCCTTAAGAATTGCTTTCAAATCTTCCGCCTCAGCTTTTTCAAAAGTACCCAACTCCGTTTCTTTCCCTTCGTACATTGCCTCCAGAAGCATTTTGCTTTTAGAGAGCGGCTCCTTTACATCACGTTCAAAGTTCAATTTTGGGTCTGCCCGTTTAACATGTTCAACCCAAAGATTGGATTGTGTCACTTGACTTTTTAGTTGATCGCTTAGCCTTACATATGGAAGATTGGTATCATATGCGTTTATCGCTCCTCTCTGAACAACACTAATCAGGATCAAAATAATAAGACCTACCGCAACAAATCCCAGCGTGAACTTAAGAGCACGATTCTTCATGATCAAAAAATGGAAGTTTAAAAAATATGCTAATCGTGAAAAGTTATGAATATAACCCTTAAAAGTAAAAGTTTGAGCGGGCTGCAGGGACAGACCGCCCGGGCAAGAGACGTAATAAAATTTACAGTTTGATATTTTTTTGGCGTGATGAGGAAGCCTTTGCCCTGCTTGATTCAAGGCGGATGATTAAAATAGCCCCCTGGCAGCGTCTAAACTGATACTGCGACATTTTTCAAAGCCTTCTTACTTGCTTGTAAAATCTGATCTATTATAGGATCATTTATGGCCGTTGAAACGAACATTGCTTCAAACTGCGATGGCGCCAGGTAAATACCTTGTTGAAGCATCGACTGAAAATAATTCGCAAATCGCCTGGTATCGGATGTCTTAGCAGAATCAAAATCATGAACCGGCTTGTCCGTAAAAAAAAGTGTGAACATGGAACCTACCTGATTCATCGTGTAGTGCAGGCCTTCTGATTCATATTGTTTCTTTATTTCTTCAGCAAGTGTTGTCGTCTGCCTGTTGAGTTGCTGATAGATCTGTGAATTTTCCTTAAGGTACCTCAACATTGCAAGTCCAGCAGCCATAGCCAGGGGGTTGCCTGATAAAGTGCCTGCCTGATACACCGGTCCGACAGGAGAAATGGAATCCATAATTTCATTTTTTCCTCCATATGCCCCAACTGGAAGACCGCCTCCGATAATTTTTCCGAGGGTGGTCATGTCAGGTTTTACATTATATAACTCCTGTGCGCCACCCAACGACAATCGAAAGCCTGTCATGACTTCGTCAAAGATCAAAATAATTTTATGCTCATCGCAAAGCTTGCGCAACCCCTGCAAGTATCCAGGCTTTGGAATAACACATCCCATATTTCCGACAACTGGTTCCAGAATAATCGCAGCAATTTCATTTTCATTTTTTGCAATGATTTCTTCGATCGCCTGTAGATTGTTGAATGGCGCGATGAGTGTATCCTTCGCTGTGCCTTTCGTTACTCCCGGGCTATCAGGTGAACCAAATGTCAACGCACCGCTACCTGCTGCTATCAAAAATGAATCACCGTGACCGTGGTAGCAACCTTCAATTTTTATGAACTTGTCTTTTCCTGTAAAACCCCGAGCTACACGAATAGCCGACATTGTCGCCTCTGTTCCTGAGTTTACCATCCGCACTT
Organism: Chryseolinea sp.; assembly: GCA_035641895.1. Lineage (GTDB taxonomy): Bacteria > Bacteroidota > Bacteroidia > Cytophagales > Cyclobacteriaceae > Chryseolinea. Next base: position 2,488 of record DASQTN010000849.1, read on the forward strand.
TTTCAATGGAAGGCACGATGGAACAAATGAGTTCCGCCATCTCCACTTCGCGATAGGTCGGCGCTCCAAAGGAAGGGGAATCTATTAGGGCCTCTTTAATTGCTTCTTCAATAATCGGATGGGCATGTCCTAAGATCATAGGGCCCCAAGAATTAATCAAGTCAATGAATTGGTTTCCGTCTTCATCATAGAGATAAGCACCCTTTGCGCTTTTTATAAAAACTGGGTTACCACCCACAGCACGAAAGGCTCTCACCGGCGAGTTAACGCCCCCGGGGATAAGTGTCTTCGCTTTGTCAAATAAAGATTTGCTTTTTGAAAAATTCATAGACGTCTGTCAGCATCGTTAAGTATAGGTCGCAGAAAAAATACGGCTACCGTTTTTCAACTACCACCATGTTACCATCCGTAAATTTAATGAACGGTATTAGTGAATTACTTCGGCCATCCTGATAGTTTACTCCTTCGGTAAGAAAACCGTTGACGGGCCCCTTTGCCATCGCCTCTTGGAAGTAAACACCGTTTTTCTTCAGTTGATTGCCTAAAATTAACATGAGCTCGTAGCCCATTGCTGCATAATCCGAAGGAGGTTTACCATGAGTGCTGATGTATTTTTTCTCAAAGGCAATGGTTGCAGGCTTTGCTCGGTTTGTGAAATTCGGAGCGCTTAAAACAATAGGAAGTGTTTGGAATTTCTCAAGGTCAATCGAGGTCTGATTAATCCATCGCTCTGAACCCAAAGCAATGATCTGGTCCCGGCGCGTTTCAATACTGCTAACAATTTTCGCGTAAATCAACGCATCGTCAGAAGCAACAAAAATACTACCGAGACTATCCTTATTGAGTGTAAATTGTTTCGGGTTTTTGAATTCATCAAATTCCGTGGGCGTAATGAGAATATCAAATATTAATTTTGAACCATCCTTCGGAACCTTGTGGGCCGCAATTATTTTCAGTCCGTTTTTATGGGCGGCCTGAATAAAACTTGAAGCTAATAAAGAGTCTCTCTTCGAGGTTCCATAAAATACCATACAGGTTTTTTTCTTCGAATACGACGCTAAAAACTCGCCGGATTTTTTGCCCAAGGTTTCAATAGTAGGCTGATACAAAAAAGCAAAGGGACTCGTACCGATCAGTTCACTGTTATTATGAACCGGGTTAAATGTATTTATCCGATTCGCTAACGAAAACTCCTGAATAAGTTTAGCCTCATCCTGGAAAAAGGGGCCGATCACCAAGTCAGTATTTTTCAACTCCTCAGTATTTAAAATCGACTTAATCTTCTCCATTTTCCATTCGGTATCATAGGCGCGAAGACTCAATTTCACGCCTTGTTTTCCCAACGTATCAACTGCCTGCTTCATGCCTTCATACAGATCAAGAACACTTTGATTTCTTTTGGGTGAAGGTGACGGATCCAGTGTATTGACCATGAAGGGCAACACGACGGAAACCGAATAAATATCTTTGAAATAGGAAGCAGGCGCTTCAGCAATAAAATCAGTTTTCTTGAAATTAAATTTAGTAATCAGACTTTCGAGTAAGACTTTGTCCTCCGGAATAGTTTGATCCTTTGCCAATAGCGTTGCGAGTGATCGGGCAATTACCTGATCCTTCGGATATTCTTCAAGCATCATTTTCAACGTTTCAACGTCTGTGACAGATGCAAGTGCGGTCCGTTTCACGCCATCAATGTCCTGTTGAACGCTTTTATCCTTTACTGTAGAAAATACCTTCAAAGCCTGAAAATAATCGCGATCGTCAAGGTGAATTTTCCCTATCCAAAAATTCACATCGTCGATCTTATTCCAGGTGGGATGGCTTGTCTTAAGTTGGTTCAGCGTGTTTTTTGCAACAGCTTTAAACCCTTGGTTGTACGCAGCCAAGGCGTAATAGAAGGAAGAATATTGTGAAAAGTTATTCTTGGGTTCGTATGGAATCAGTGGTTTAAAACTTTCCATGGCAAGGTTGTACTTGCCTTCGCGGAATAGCGCCTTAGCATTAAAATACTGTTTATTGTAATCGACCTGAGCCAAAGCCGATTGAACCACCAAAAACGAAAGACTAAAAACAAAAATTAATTTTCGAACCATACTTGGATTCAAGTTAGGGATTTAAGTTAGTGATCACAAAACACCTTACGCCACGCAAAAGTTATTCCCATTCAATAGTAGCAGGGGGCTTGCTGCTGATATCGTACACCACCCGGTTAACACCCTTTACTTTATTTATAATATCACTGGAGACGGATGCCAGAAAATCATAAGGTAAATGCGCCCAGTCCGCAGTCATTCCATCAGTACTGGTTACTGCCCGAAGACTAACCACCCGTTCATAGGTTCTTTCATCACCCATCACACCAACGGATTGAATAGGTAATAACATGGCGCCCGCCTGCCAAACTTTATCATACAGACCATGTTCTTTCAATCCGTTTATAAAAATGCTATCGACTTCTTGAAGGATACGAACTTTGTCGGCGGTTATATCTCCCAAGATGCGAATGCCTAAGCCGGGCCCTGGAAAGGGGTGCCTACCAAGTATAGATGGATCTATGCCCAATGTTTTTCCAATGACCCTAACCTCATCTTTAAAAAGAGTGTTCAACGGTTCAACCACTTTCAATTTCATTGTGGCTGGCAACCCTCCAACATTATGATGCGATTTTATTGTTTGGGAGGGACCATTGACCGAAACGGATTCAATAACGTCGGGATAAATAGTACCCTGGCCAAGCCATTTTACCTCCTGTATATGGTGCGCTTCCTCATCAAATACATCTATAAAAGTTTTTCCGATAGCCTTGCGCTTGGCTTCAGGTTCGCTCAAATCTTTTAGCGCAGTATAGAATTTCGATTTAGAATCAACTCCCTTGATGTTCAAGCCCATGTGCTTGTAAGAGTCCAGCACCTGGTGAAATTCATTTTTTCGAAGCAGACCGTTATCAACAAAAATGCAGTGCAGGTTTTTACCAATTGCTTTGTGTATCAAGGTTGCGGCCACCGTTGAATCGACGCCTCCAGACAACGCCATGACTACCTGATCATCGCCGAGTTTGCGTTGCAACTCTGCGATGGTGGTGTCCACAAACTGGTCTGGCGTCCAGTCCTGTGAACACTTACAAATGTGAACCACAAAATTTCGAAGCAGGTTTTTGCCTTCAAGAGTATGCGTTACTTCAGGATGAAACTGAATTCCATATATAGGCTTATTCTTGATCTTATAAGCTGCTATTGCAACAGATGGTGTACCGGCGATCACTTCAAAATCATCGGGAATTTTTGCGATGGTATCTGCATGAGACATCCATACCTGTGTATCTAACGAAATTTCCTTTAATAATTCGTTGTGATGATCTACCGTGGTTAACCGTGCCCGACCATATTCCCTGGAATGCGAAGGCAACACTTCACCGCCGTGCTGGTGTGCAATGAGCTGAGCCCCATAACATACGCCGAGAAGAGGTACTTTTTCAAAAGGTTTAATGTCTACGTTGGGAGCTCCCTTATCCCTTACCGAACAAGGACTCCCGGAAAGTATTACACCTTTTATGTTGGGTGTGATGGCGG
>DASQTN010000850.1:0-2556 GCA_035641895.1 Chryseolinea sp.
TGTTTCGATAGTCAGCCTCGGTTGTTAGCGCTGTCTTTGGGAAGGCGGCATATTGTACATCCACGTCATAGCTGGTAGCCTCTTTATCGGTAACAATCACGGCGTCTGAACTCGTGTAAGCAGGGAACTCAGCATACTTTCTTTCTCTCGGAGCAGCAGGGTTTTTGAGACCTGCGAAATGCTTTTTGATCATTGACTCCGCCTTTTCAACCGTAATATCACCAACAACAATCACGGCCATCAGGTCCGGGCGATACCAATCCTTGTAGAACTTTTTTATCGCAGCATGCGGAAAGCCTTTAATGATACTGTCCACGCCGATGGGCAATCGATTTGCATAAAGCGAGCCCTTGAAAATTCTTGGATAAATTTTTCTAAACATCCTGTCCTGGGCGCCTTTGCCAAGGCGGCTCTCTTCGAGGATGATCGGGCGCTCTCCATCGATGTCGTCATCGTTGTAAGTAACGTTGTGTGCCCAGTCTTCCAGTACCTGGAAACCTTTTTCCAGGTTTTCCGGTTTGCTGGTTGGGATGGGAAGAATATATACCGTTTGATCAAAACTCGTGTATGCGTTCAGGTCACTTCCAAATCCGACACCTATGTCCTGCAAAAAAGAAACGATGTCGTTTTTCTTAAAATGGGTGGTACCATTGAAAGCCATGTGTTCGGCCATGTGCGCCAAGCCCTGTTGGTCGTCATCTTCATTGATGGAACCCGCATTGACAGCAAGCCTGAGCTCAACCTTGTTTTCAGGTTTTTTGTTTGGTAAAATATAATACGTGAGGCCGTTTTCGAGCTTGCCCATCTTTACTTTCGGGTTCATGGGCAGGGGCGATTGAGCGAAAAGAGACACACCCGTGCCGACCGTTAGAATAGATAAGAAAAAGAGTAAGAATTTTCGTTGCATATCTGTCATTTGAGTTTAGCGCAAACGTACATGAATAAAGGATTATAACCTTACCGTTAGTAAAGTTTTCACATTTTAAAAACTGGAACGTGCGGCGTCGCCGGGTTATATCACGTTAGCTGCCGTCAATAAAAAAAGGCTCAAAAAGAGCCTTCGGTTATGTTTCTAACCAGCTTGTTTTCCTCCCGCTATAATTAAGCTGAGTTCCTGCCAGCATTGATGATGCCGAAGGAGGACCGGATGACCAGCTTTTCGTAGGTCTCTTTTAACGGCGATTTGACGAGGTTATCTTCAATTTCCCGGATGTTCATGATCGCGAATTGTTGGATGGTAAGGAGGGGAAGAACAATTTTCTCTCTCATAATAATTGACAACTGATCGATCGGGTAGTCACTCATCAATTCGGTCTTATCAGATATACGAAGTATGTAATGTTGTGTGAGGTTGTACTCGTCGTAGATCATGTTCCAGATCTCGCCGTATTTTTCATCATTTGACAGAAAAGCCGTCAGGGGAAAGAAGCATTTACGCATCGACATCTCGCAATTGTCTAGCAATGTTTTGAAAAACAGCGAGGTTTGAAAGAGGGTTTTTAACTGTGGAAATTTCCCTTGTTTGTCCAACTCCATCAGGGCAGTACCAACCCCGTAATACCCTGTGACATTCTGTTTGATCTGCGCCCAGGCGCCGACATAAGGAATAGCTCTCAGGTCTTTGAAGGAAAGCTTATTCCCCCCGGAACGCTTTGCCGGTCTGCTGCCGATATTTGTTTCACTATAGAATTTCAAAGGGCTTACCTGTGCAAGGTAGTCAGCAAAATAGGGATGATTCTTCAAGGCAACATACTTGGTAAAACTTTCCGCTGCCAGTTGCTCCAGTAAGGTTTCCTCTTCTTTCTCCAGGGTAATATCACGATTGTTAAACAGGTCATTCGAGATACCCGCGTGCAACAATTTTTCTATGTTGAACTGGGCAGCATCCACCGTCCCAAAGTTTGAACTTACTGTCTGTCCCTGTACGGTCAGGTGTATCTGTTTGTTCGAGATATTTTTACCCATCGAAGCATAAAAGTTGTGCGTCTTACCGCCACCGCGTGAGGGTGGGCCGCCACGTCCATCAAAAAAGACGACCTCGATATTATATTTTTCAGAGATCGCCGTGAGCTCCTCTTTGGCCTTGTAAATACTCCAGTTCGCCATCATATAGCCGCCATCCTTGGTGCCATCACTAAACCCAAGCATGATCGTTTGCTGCTTATTTCTTTTGGCGAGATGGGCGGCGTACGTCTCATTACTGTATAAGGTGTCCATGATTTCGGCAGCCGCCTGAAGGTCATCCACGGTTTCAAACAATGGAATGATATCTACGGAAAGGTTATCCTTTTTCCATCCACCCAGCAGGAACAATCCATAGACCTCCAGCACATTTAAGGCGCTGTTACATTGGCTGATGATGTAGCGGTTACAGCCTTCTTCGCCATTGAAATCCTGTATGTTCCTGATGGCATGAATGGTTTCCATTGTATCGGTGGCCATTTCTTCGCCGGGAATCCCCGAAGCTGATGTGACGGATATTTCAGAAAGTACCCGGATCTTTTCTTCAGCACCCAGCTCGGCATAATCGGGAGGAAGACCGGTAGATTTAGCTGC
>DASQTN010000851.1:0-3661 GCA_035641895.1 Chryseolinea sp.
CATCCCGAATTGTGAGACTACAAAAGCAAAGGACTACACCTCGCGTAAACCAGTCCTTTTCAGAATCAAAGAAGTGTAACTCGGCTAAAACGGACATTGGTCGAACCTTTTGTCGCGGAGAAATCGCGGAGGATTAGTACACGCTGAGGTCGGCTGAGCAGTTGGCTACCCAAGTCAGCGGATCTCAGCGTGTATTTCCTCTGTTGTTTGTCTCAGCGATTAAAATACTCCAGATTACAGACTTATTTAATCGTAGAGGCGCTCCCTAGGAAAATGTCTTGGTAAGCACTTTTCGCAACCGCCGCAGAATTTTAGGCATCTGCCGCTAGCGATCCGTCTTGCAGTTTAAAACCGTACTTCGTATATCGCAAGGCAAAAACATAAGCGTATGGAATTAAAACAACTTGGAACGTCATCGGTAAAAGTCACACCCATTGCTTTCGGCGCATGGGCAATTGGTGGATGGATGTGGGGTGGTGCGGAAGACGGTGCTGCGATCAAAGCTATTCACGCCTCATTGGATGCCGGTATCACGACGATCGATACAGCTGCAGTTTATGGGTTTGGTAAAAGCGAGGAGCTTGTAGGTCAAGCGTTACAAGGAATAAGCCGCGATAAATATCAGATACTCACAAAATACGGCATGAATTGGAGTACTACTCAGGGCGAATATTTTTTTGATTCCGTAGACAACAGTGGCAAGCCTGTTAAAGTTTACAAACATTCCAGCAAGGAGGCAGTGACACAAGGCTGCGAAGATAGTTTGAGGAGACTGAAAACGGATTACATTGATCTGTTTCAGATTCACTGGCCCGACGCTACCACGCCGATCAGCGAGACTATGGAAGCCGTTGCTGCGCTTATCAAACAAGGCAAAGTGCGCGCGGCGGGCGTTTGTAACTATAACGTCGCCCAGGTGGAGGAAGCGTTGAGGACGGTGAAGCTGGCTTCCAATCAGGTACCCTATAGTATGATTTATCGCGACATCGAATCGAATATCGTGCCTCAAGCATTGGACAAGCGTTTAAGTATCATTCCCTATAGTCCGCTTCAGCGCGGACTGCTTACCGGAAAAATCAAGCGCGATCACAAATTCAATGACGGGGATACACGCGAAAGTAATCGTTTTTATAAAGCTGAAAATATAGACCGAACAAACGCATTCCTCCAAAAAATTAAACCGATCGCGGATGGATATGGTGTTACGTTAACGCAACTGGTCATTAACTGGACTACCCGTCAGCCGGCGATGGACTGCGTGCTGGTTGGAGCCCGAGATGAAAATCAGGTGCGTGAAAACGTCAAGGCTTTGTCGTTTAAGCTGACCGATGAGGAAATCAGATCGATCCGGAAATTGGCAGAAGAGTTATCGCTGTCGGTTTAACAAGGAAGAATGAGTTCAGGTGTCTGAGTTGAATGATCCAATTCCTTGATTCATGCCAACATATTCTTTTATGTGTTTGATAGTTTCCGCGACGGTTTTTGTCACCAACACATTATACGATCCTAAATTTTTAAAAAACCGGATCGTTATTTCGTCCTGGTTCAGGAGAATAATTTTCTTTCGGGATTTTAACGCCAGGGCTACTTCGGACGCCGTACCGGATGTCATACCTAGAACCACTAACAAATGGCTGGATAAAACGCTGATGTAATTTCGTCCGCTGCCCATACTGGTAACAATTTTAATCTGCGCATGCTCCGACGAGTTACTGTCGTTATCACCCGGTAAAATCCCAATGGTAATGCCTCCGGCCTCCGAGGCGCCTTTTAATGCCGCGTCCATGATACCGAAACTCCGGCCACCGGTCAACGTGATCCAACCTTGCCTTGCGATCTCTTTTCCGAGCTCATATGCCATTTCATTTTCATCGGGTGAGGCGTTTTCACCAGGACCCATTACGCCGATTATTGTTTTCGTGGCCATATTCTTTTTTCAGGCTGCAAGATAATTTGACAACACAAAGTACCAAATCCGATTTTCATTTAAACTCATATTCACAGTTTAAACAGCGGAATACTTTTTTGTGTGGAAAGAATATTCCGAAAAATAGCACGTTCAAGGCTGACCCAAACGTTAGTGAAAATTTTTTCGGGAAGTCGCGTACAAGGTTGCGAGATTTACATTTTGGACATTTGGTCAGGGATTCATCATCAATTTCCATGTGCTCTTCTTCCAAAATGTGTTTGGCCCTATCCCAGTCATGTGCAAACAAATGGAGCCGGACATTGAAGTTCATAAGGCTGCTGGCTCCAGGATATAAGTTAGCCATGTTCTCTTCTGTCAGGAAACAGGGAATTCCATAAGCATCTAGTTTTGCTTTGATAATATTGGCTTCGATGGAAGTTTCAAATTTTCTGAATACAATAATTTCATCACGCTCACTCATTCCAGTGAAAATTACATCTTTATTAACTTGAATATAATAAATTCGAGGCGATGAAACGATTAATTATTGATATGGATGATGTTATTGCGGACGCTACCGGGCAATTCATCCAATACTACGAAAAAGAATTTGGCGTGCGGGTAACACGCGAAAGTCTGAACCACCAGGATGAAGGGCTAGGTTTCCCCGACCACCATGATATCATACAGCAATTTCCATTTCGCGAGACATTCTTTCAGACTATGATTCCGCACGAAGGAAGTCAAGAGATAGTGGAGAGGCTGAACAAAAAGTATGAACTATTTATTGTGTCGGCGGCTATGGAATTTCCTCAGTCGTTGTCAGAAAAACTAAAATGGCTGAAAGAACATTTTGACTTTCTTCACTGGAAGCAGATTGTATTTTGTGGAAGCAAGGTTGTCGTACATGGCGACTACATGATCGATGACCTTCCTTACAACCTAGCCACATTCAACGGGGAAAAATTCATTTTTTCCGCGCCCCATAACCTTCATATTGACACCTACCAGCGTCTTAATAACTGGAAAGAAGTCGGTGAACGATTTTTGTAATGCTGACCGTTGCCGGCTATTCCGATGACAAATTCCAAGGTACCTCAGGTTGCGCACAAGGTTTGACTTTTTGCTTTCAACCTTCCTTCTTACTTTTGATTGATTCCGACATCTTTAACATGCGAAGATTTATACTGCTATTTGCCCTGTTGATCACTTTCAACTCTTTTTGTCAGATTAGCCCACTCCAGCAAAAAGCGCTTAACAGTTATGTAGACTATGCCAATCAATCAGCGGAAGAAGTTACAGCGACGGTAAAAAGCATTATTGCATATTATCCTACAATACATCAGAAAAAGTCGTGGGGCGCCCCCCGATTTACCTGCCCGGTGCAGTTAGATGAGTATTATTGGAACAATGCAAACAATCAAACCAAGACATTACCTCCAACGATGGCAGGCACAACCAGTGCAAAGCTCAAGGATTTGCGTGCTGCCGCCGAAAAAATTGATGCCACGTGCAAGGCGCTTGATACATACCATAAGCTGGAAGATTATAAAAATGATGATTTCGCTAAAGCGCTAACTTTAATCAGTGAACTAGAACTCCTGGTTGGCGACTACAGGAAAAAGCAAAACGCATTGCAGCTGGAATTAGAATCGGGCTATAAAAAATTAACGGCGTCGTCTGCGCAAAATGCTTATCACAAAGCAGACGAACTGATGCGCGCGCAAGTCGCCAGAGAAAGAGCCTTACTGG
>DASQTN010000852.1:0-5117 GCA_035641895.1 Chryseolinea sp.
ACATCTTTACGCTAAGATCTATGTGCCATTTAAATATTTAGGTATTTTAACGCCAAGTAAAATTTCAACGACATATACATCGACGTTGTGGTGCATTGCTTTGAAGAGAATTAATTAACCAAATCAGGATTCAAGGACCAAGCTAAATTTCTTGAATTAAAAATCCAGTTATGCAACAACGCCCTTTTTGTTGATAATTGCCAGATATACCAGGACGCCGATCAATAGTACATTGAACTCCACGCCATTTCTGCCAGCGCCTACCACAAACCACCCCTCAGCCGCGTGAATCATAATAATACCTGCCACCAAAATCGGAATGGTGATGAGTGCAGCGACTCGTATGTAACGATTTAAAATAAGGAGTACCGCGCATGCCACATGCGATAACTTAATCATCCACGCCAACGGCAGACCAATCGGACCGAATCCCACTTCGTTAAGGTACAGATTACCAAAGTTGTTTACGGCTCCTGTGAAAATGCTGGGAATGCCATGCATAAAAAAAACAGCGGCCAGGATGATGCGCAGAACGAGCGTGGGTGTGATGATTCTATCCATGATGCGGTACGTTTAATGCAATTTAAGTTGAACTGATTTATCAGAATTGTAAAAAAACGACGGCTACTCAATCGGCATGTATAGAAAGGATGAGCTTTCTCCGCCTACACTTTTGTTGCACACAAAATTGTAAGGTGGCATCCCGGCAAATTCCTGAAACTCTTTAATGAAATGCGATTGATCCGTGTAGTCAAGTTCGAAGGCAATGGAAGTCAGTTCGCCATAGTCGACTGTAGCGAGGCGTTTAAGCGCCAGCTCGAATCGCGAAACGCGTTGATATCTTTTTAAAGATACACCAACGTGTTTTTTAAATCTACGCTGCAATTGCCGTTCTGATATACTGAGGGAGGATGCGAGCATCTCCATATCACCAACTCCTGCGTTTTCGTGAATGATGCTTTGTACCGTAAAATCCAAAGACATTTTCGTCATTTTCTCGAGCAAGAAACTATCTAAGATCGCGACACGTTCCACCTGTGTTTTGAATCGCAAACGCTCGCCCATATCGCATCTGCAAACCAAGTTGAAGTCCGGTACATTATTTGTGATTTCGTCTGAGTCAATTCCAAAGAACGCAGGAAGTGCGTGTGGATAAAAGCTAACTCCGAAGTGCGAAAAGGCACCGTGCATAAAGGCCTCAGTCGGTCGCGTACGCACACCTTTCAAGTAACAAAGCGGCATTTCTTCGCCGGCTTCATTTATGATCGGCTCAAAGCAATCGACGTCCTGAAAGATCAATCGAGGGTAGCGGTCCGCAAAACTGTGAATACTCAGTTGTGAAATTGAATATTGGCGACTATCAAGACTCCAATAATATCGCACCAGATGTTTAAGTGAATCATTTGGAGCATATTGGCGATACTGCATGGCCCTCGTCGTTTATTTCCTTGATCTTCTCGTTAACTTGGTGAGACCTTGCGCATTCTTGTAGACGTCGATCTGCTGACTGAAAATATTCTGGCACGTCGTGGCCAGGTTGATGAAGGATTGACTGCGAAGGTAGCGATCAGTGAGCTACTAACAAAATTGGAGACAAAGCACCACAAAATGTTTATGCAATGGGAGGTTCAGTGTCCGTGCTTTGTAGACCAATATATTAACGCTAGAAATGGGTTGAAGAACAACAGACAGGGAAGCTGCGAGTTAACTTTGAAAGATGAAATGACTCTCTTAAATAACGTCTCCTAATTTTAGGAAAGCAGCCGGGCAACACAACGCAGACATTGAGAGAACTGAATATAATTTCGACTGCTATTTGACATAAAGGCGCCTCGATTTTGACTTACATTTATATTTTGCAGCGTGACAAATTGGTTGACAATTTACTGTCGCATTTTGGGTATTTATTGAACTACTTCCACATAGAGGGAAGGAAAATAAATCAAAATTCTATTTTCAATAATAAAGAATATGGCATTTATGGAAAATCAAGGCGCATCAGTTGTAATTAATCATCATATCTTAAAAGGAAAACAAAATCAATATGAAGATTGGCTGGATGAAATTGGTCCGATATGCAGAAATTCAATTGGTAACATTGATTGGCAAATAATTCGGCCAATTCCAAACTTGACTTTTAATTACACTGTAATAATTAGATTTGATACGATTGAAAATTTGAAAAGCTGGATGGAATCTAACGAAAGAAAAAAACTCATCGAAAAAGCAAAGCCGCTTTTTGCAAAAGATGATAAATATTTCGTTAAATCGGGGCTAGATTTTCTTTTTACTCCGGAGAATGGAAGTCAGAATGTTCCAGTTAGATGGAAACAATATTTGGTCACATGGTCAGCAATTTATCCGTTATCTATTCTTGTTCCGCTGTTTGTATTTCCTACTCTGAAAGTTTTAAATTTTCCAGAGAATAAATTCATCAGTTCTTTTTTTGTTTCAGGCATCGTGGTGTTTATAATGGTTTATTTCCTTATGCCTAAATATACATTGTTAATTAAAAAATGGCTTTACCATAAAACATAGGCAGCGTCCAACACTGCATTTACACAAGAGCTTGATTTTAGTAAATTGAAACATTTTTTAACCAGGAAATTTTCTCTTAGCGGAGAAAACTTCGCTACCATATCGGTTCCTGGCACAATTGCGAGAAACGCTGTGGACAACCCCAGCAAAAGAAATGAGGCTACTAAAAATATTACTTGGACTAATACTTATTTGCTTATTGACGGCAGTAACTCAGATTGGAGGAGTTGTTTTCTTAGTCTCTCTTTTGACCTTTGGACTTATTGACAAGCAACTTACCACGCGATGGATACGTGTGACAGCGAAAATATTTTCCTTCGCTATGCTATATTTGTTTTTCGTGTTTGTTATTATTCCATTGTCGGCAAAGCCTTTCGGAAGAGTCCCTTTACCAGTTTTCGAAAATAGAAATTTAAGGCCTGCAAATATTTGGACTTGCCTGCTGAACCGAAACTATGTTAGACCTCAACTGAGAGATATTGCTTATAAAGCTGCTGAAGGCATGAGCAACAAGTTTCCGGGCACAATTATCAATTACTTGGATGCTAATTTTCCATTCGTCAATAAATTTCCGTTGCTACCACACTTGAGTCACAATGATGGAAAAAAACTTGATTTATCTTTTCACTACAACGACAGCGGAACTGGACTAATGACCAATGACGTTCCCTCATTTATTGGTTACGGAATATGTGAGGAACCCAAAGACGGAGAAGAAAACAAACCAGAGGACTGTGAAAAAAAAGGATTTTGGCAATACAATTTATTACGTAACAATGTTTCACAAGCCAATAAAGACAAGCTTACATTTGACAATAAACGGACAAGGGAACTTGTAAACAGTTTTGCCTCACAGGATGGACTTGGGAAAATATTTATAGAACCACACTTAAAGACTCGTTTGGGACTGAATAGTAGTAAAATACGATTTCATGGTTGTCAAGCCGTAAGACATGATGATCATATTCACGTTCAATTGAAGTAAGTGCTTAGCTGGGGCAGCCTACAACAACGTGCATAAGAAATGGCGTGGATATTTCAAGGTGAAAGTCTTTTCAACTAACTTAGTTCGGCAACGTGGGCATTGAAGCGGTGTCTAACATGCCACTTCTTATGCACAAGCGTTATCGGTCATTGTAGAAGTATTGTCAGACAGAAAAATTTGACTAAAAATTGTATGATCACTCCTAAGCCCAAAGATATTGATGAATATATTGCTAGGTGTCCCGGCGACACTCAAGAAATTTTAAAACAAATTCGCACAGCCATTAAGAAAGTTGTGCCGGACGCTGAAGAGACTATTAGTTATGGGATCCCTACTTTTAATCTGAACGGAACCTACTTGATTTACTTTGCGGCATATAAAAAACATATCGGGATTTACCCTGTTCCCAGTGCAATTGAAGAAATAGGTCAGGAATTTGCTTCGTTTAAAACTTCAGGCAAAGGAACCCTTCAATTACCGCTGGACAAACCAATGCCCATAAATCTGATTACTAAACTTGTCAAGTTTAAAGTAAGGGAAAACATTGAAAAAGCGCGGAAAAAGAAACAATCAAAGAAAATGTTGTGAAGGTATCGGATCGTGTGAAACCTGACAATAAATTAAGCATGACGGTTTTTTTTAATGGGAGATAAGCAGCGCCTGCTAAAATTGTATAGGCGCAAATTAATTTTTGTTGTTTATTTTCAAGGTGATTTTAAACTGTGTCTATACTGACGTCGGTCTCAACCATTCCACTCGGAACAAACAATAGTGTTACTGAAACCAGCCTTAAAATGAAAAATGAAAAATAAAATTGAGGACAAAAACAAAGCGGTAAAACCGGATGTGCCAATTCTGACATTCACCTCTACTAAAGAGTTCACTTCATGGTTGGCGAAACATCATAAAATGTCGTCAGGCATTTGGATGCGGCTTTTCAAAATAAAATCTGGAGTACCAACAATCACATATGCGGAGGCACTTGATGTAGCATTATGTTATGGTTGGATTGATGGACAAAAAAAACCTTATGATACAGAATCATGGCTTCAAAAATTTACACCAAGAAGGCGCAAAAGTATATGGTCTAAAAGAAATCGGGAGCATGTTGAACGACTTGGCAAATTAGGACTGATGAAACCAGCAGGTATTGAAGAAGTAGAAGCAGCAAAAGCAGATGGAAGGTGGGAGCAAGCGTATGAATCGTCAAGCAACATGACTGTACCTGCGGACTTTCTAAATGAGTTGGCCAAGAACAAAAAGGCACAAGCATTTTTCAAAACACTTAATAAAACAAATATCTACTCAATTGTGTGGCGACTGCAAACCGCCAAAAAACCTGAAACAAGAGTTAAAAGAATGAAGGCAATTCTTGAGATGTTAAAGAAAGGAGAAAAATTTCATCCATAAATTAAACAGTGTGAAAAGTTATTGATACCATTTTAAGAAAATTCGCCCGAATTGTCCCGAGCATTGCTACAAACAATAGCGCCCAAACCCACGGCGACATCAAAGAATGACAAGAGCCAATTCCATCGCGCTAGGCGACAGTCAGTAAACTTTCAAGTCCAAACTTTTTCTCGGCTCAGATGAA
>DASQTN010000853.1:0-21120 GCA_035641895.1 Chryseolinea sp.
TAAAAATTGCAGCATATAACACAAAAAACCATATCCACATCCTAAGTCGAGAATATGTCCGTTCATCGGCAGTAGTTGATGAAAGGGCGCATAATATTTTTCAAGACGGAGCTTGATACGCAAGTACCATTCCAACACAGGTCCTTTATAAATATAATTTGAAATGAGTCTGTGCGAAAAATAGTAAGGCGTTTCAATCTCTTGTTTCAGGGACACAAAAGACTGTTTGAAATGTTTGCTGATTTTTTTTGTTCGTTCTGAATAATCGACACCAAAGCTGGCGTCACCAATCTCAATGGGCGGAAGAAACTTAACGGTAAGTTGCCCAGCATTTAAATAAAAGCTGCCTTTTGGAATAGCGTCTGACGCGCCATGAATGAGAACCGGAACGATTGGAAGCTGAAATTTTTCCGCGATGTAGAACGCACCTTTATGAAAACGTTTTATCTCTCCATCAGGCGATCGGGTGCCTTCAGGAAAAATAACAATCGAATACCCTTCCTGCGTCCTGTCGTGGAGTCTTTGCATACCATCATCCGTTCCCTCGCTCACCGGGTAATAATCAGCCAGTCGTACCACGCTACCGAAAACCGGAGAATTCCAAACCCACTTCTTCGTAACAAGAATTAGCTTCGGATGCAACATAATAGTGAGCAGAATATCAAGAAATGACGTATGATTCGCAATTAGCACAGTCCCTCTTGAAAATGTATCTGGATGACGACCAATGATCATTTTTTCCACCGTAGGCTCTATATAAATACACAGCCACGCGAACGCACGGAGCAAGGCATGGAACCACGATTTCTGCACCTTCTTCCCAAAAGGTATCAGGTTGAAAACTAGTCCGACTACCGTTAAAATCACTGCGCCAAAAACAAATAACGCATAGGTAAAAGTTGTTCGGAATATTCCGTGAAAAGTCATGGGTGTAAAACTTTTTTCAACACGCTTCGTCACCAGCCATCTAAATAAAAAAGGCTCTATAGTTTGTGACATGATGAATACACACCCTATTCCAATGATAGAGATGGCAGCGATTGATCGAAGTGCCGGATGCTCAGCGAAAATGAGCACACCCAAACCGGCAATGGTGGTCACTGCAGATAAAAATATCGACGTTCGAATCGACGCCAGATTTTTCTTACCCACCTTGTATTCCTGGAGTAGACCGTCCATGGTAAAAATGCTGTAGTCATCACCTAATCCAAAAATAAATGTCGACACCATAATATTGATGATGTTGAATTCTATTCCTGCCAAAGCCATGATTCCCAAAATCCAGATCCAGGTAATCAGCATTGGAACAAAAGTGATTAACGTCAGTTCAATCCGTCCGTACAAAAGTAGCAGGGCAAAAAAAACCAATATCGCTGTGAATGTGACAATGAAACTAAAATCTGCGTTAACAAACTCCACAAATAAGTTGGTCATCATCTGGCGGTCGAACGCGTGCACAGGGGAGTTTTTCAATCGCTGATATAACGTTTCTTTATTGACCGGGCTCACATTTGCCAATGAGATCACAGTTACATCGCCATTTTTTTCAATAATGTAATCATCAAAAAACGCCGTGCGTATTTGATTCATTAACGCTACATTGGCTAATTGATAATTCTTTGAAAGCAGATTCTCAAAATTTTGAATCACTTGAGCGGAAAACTTTAACTCAGATCCTTTTTTCCTGACCACATTCAAAACGCTTTCTCTTTTTTCTTCAGTCCAGTAGTCCTTCCATTTTCGAATTCGCATTTCCTGAAGCGAATCGGAAATCAAAAACGTTGAAACACTAACGTATTTATTGATGATATTCTCAGATTTCGCGACCTTCAACACTGGTGCTACGCGCTCATTTCGTTTCAACGCGGTTTGCAAATCCTTTCCATCGGATACCACATAGACCGATGTCAAGGAGGACTTGTTAATAGTCTCTAGCCGATTTTGAGCGGCATATGTCTCCGGCTTCATGAAGTTCAATTTGCTCATGTCGCTGTTGAACTTAACATCCCAGGCAAAAAATAAAAACACGGGTGTTGCCAGCAAGATGATCAAGGCGATGTATCCGTTTGATTCAAATGCGGAAAACGAAATTCGTTCCATCCACCCTTTCTTAGAATGTGGCGGAAAAAGATTCTTTGAGATAAAGTGTGGCAAAAAAATCAGCGAGCATAGCGCAGCTCCAATCAAGCTGAACCCAGCAAACAATCCCACGTCGCGAAGTACGGCAGCGTTTGCAAACTGGAGGCAAAAAAAAGCAACGACGGTTGTGGCGCTACCGATGGTCATTGGCCTGACAAGATCCCGAATCACTTCCCTGACATCGTGGGTGTGTTTAAGGTGCGATAAAAAATGAAGAGAGTAGTTAACGGCGATACCCAAAATGACAGAGCCTGCTGCAATCGCCAAAATAGAAATCGATCCTTTCAACAAATAAATACAGCATAACGAAAATAGTGCTCCAACGATAACGGGAATAAATATTAAGAACGGCACCCGCTTTTTCCGAAAAAAGCCGATGAGAAATATTGCCAGGAAAATAATTACCAGGGTGAGTGTAAGAATAGAATCTCGCCGAAGCTGCTGGGCATTTCCGACTGCCACAACCGGTGCGCCGAAATAGGATGTCTGCAATTCCGGATGGTTGTGTGACAATTCTTCGATCAAATTCTCGAGCTGACTCACAAACCTCGAATTGTTTCCAGTCTCACTGGGCGGAAATTCCGGGGAAATAAAAAATACAAGATGCCGGTGATCCTTCGTCAAGATATATCCATCGTACAACTCAAAATTTTCATCGTACTGAAGTTGCTTCAATTTTTGAAGTGTTAAAAATGAAAATCCCAGCGGATCATTTATAATCATTTTTTTTACAACTACGCCAGCCGGCGAAATCAATTGACGATAGTTGCTCCTTAGTATTTCTTCAATGTTGTTGGGTTGTGTTATTGAATCGAGCTTGTCATAATCTTCGTCGTCTAGGAAAATTGGAAGGTGTTCATGGATAGCATTGAAAAGGCTCATTACTTTCTCATCATCAATTTGGGTGGTGAGTTGTTTAATGAATGGTTTCAGATCTTGCTCCATTCGTGCTGCAAGCAGTGCAGCAAAATTGACAAGGCTATCAGGTTGGGGTGCGGTGGTGCTATCTTTAACCGACACCATAACGACGATGCGTTCTACAAATTTTGAATTTTGGAAAACGTAATTGAGTTTTTCCACCCGTTCATCGTCAGGAAAAAATTTTGTAATATCTTCTTCTAGCGTGATGCGTGACGCACCAAAACCCAGCAGGACAAACGTGGTAAGAAAGATGATCCAGAAGAGAGGCCTTCTCGGCAAAAAAAATTCGTAAAGTGATAAAAAGAGCCGTGCCATGTCTCAGACTTGCTGTCGCTTGAAAATTTTCAATCCAAGGTATGTAATTCCACCACAAATAATTCCTGCAATGGAAGCCAGTGTAACGGCACCTAAAACGTACTGGACAAAACTCGCTTTCATCATTTCAAAAGTAATCTCCCCGTTAAATGATATATACTGGGCATCAGGGCCCATCCAAATCGATCCGGTTAAGTGACTTAAAAATAAAATCAGCGGTATCATTGGTGGAATACTGATGTTTGCAGCCAGAAGGAATAGAACTTTATTTAATCTGAAAAGAAATGCCAAGGGTATACCAACTGCCAGTTGAAATCCCCATATGGGTACAATTCCCATAAAAATACCAAAGGCTACCGAGAAGGCTTTTGTCCGATCCGATTCAAGGGGACTGAAGAGTTGATCATAGAGCGCTTGTCTGAATTTTTTTTTTTAATTCCCCGAAGGAAGTCACGTGGCTTAATGTAAAGCAAGGCAATGGTGACAAGAAAAGTGTTAAGAATACTAATCCGGGTAAAATCCTTGAACGGTCTAAAATGCGAAATCCGACTTTCTTTGTCAGCATAGAATACACGCACTGGAACTTCGGTAATTTCTATTCCGCGCCAGGCGGATGTGACCAGCACTTCAATTTCAAATTCAAATTTGCGTGTGATGAATTTGGTGTTGTTCATCAGCTTAACGGGATAAAGACGATATCCGCTTTGTGTATCGCTCATCTTTATTCCGGTTTCTACCCAAAACCAAAAATTGGAAAATTTATGTCCGAAGCTGCTTTTTCCCGGTACACTGGCTTGGTCCATGTTCCTCGCCCCCATTATTATTGCTGCCGGATGATCTTCCAGTTTTGTCAAAAATTTATGCAGATCATCGGCAAAGTGCTGCCCGTCAGAGTCGATAGTGATGGCGTAATCGTATCCCGATTTCACTGCATGGCGAAAGCCAGTTCGTAACGCATATCCCTTTCCTTTATTTTTCGGATAGCTGACGACATCGATATGGGGAAATTGCTGAAGTAGTGTTGGAGTACTATCAGTCGAGCCATCGTTCACTACGATAATTTGATTGGTAAACTCAAGCAAGCTGCTCAATACTTTTGCCAATGTTTGTTCATTGTTGTACGTAGGCACCAGCACACATACTTTTTTTTGCTTGAACATAACACGGGAATCTGCAGGTATCATCAGGCAGTGTGAAGTGTCGCTTTTAGTTTAAAAAATGTTACAGTCGCGGCAAACAGTGTAGCATTGATGGAAAATTTGCCGGCGTCCTCAGTGTAGTTAATTGTTACCTCTACGTCTTTATTCTGTTCCGGGTTAATAACGGATAGAAACTTCATGCTGTCAGCTTCCGTTATCTTCAACTTCTTATTAGAATTTACCTCCATTATTTCACGAACTATTTGTAGCATACACACGCCCGGCACTACGGGCAAACCGGGAAAATGGCCTTCCAGGATGTGATGCTCTTTATTGATAGAAATTATAGCCTTGACTACTCCAGGCGATGAGGTTCTATCTTGTATGGTGTAGAAATCATTGAGCAGAATCATCTTTTTCGAATCGTGTGAGGTTTATCTGCATCTTGAACGTGTTATGAACCAATTCAATTTTGTCGGGAGTTGGATATTGCTGGCCATTTAGTTGAACAACAACCTTTCGCTTACGGGCAGAACCCAATTCCAATCTGCGCAAAGAAGCACAATCTTTATTGGTAATAAAATAGGCGGTTTCTTTTTTTTGCCTGACACCGAAGAAAATCTCATCGTTCAAAGCATATGCCTGATACGGTCCTTTCCGAAACGGTAATCCTAATATCAGTTCGAAGTCCTTTCGCAGCGTCCGGACTACCGGCTTTTTATTCAGCTGGCTAATAATGTTATAAACCTTAAAGTTTTCTTTTCCGGCGAATCCAAAGTCAAAAAATGTTACGCCGGCTTCATTTGTAAAAACGACGCGATACGAGCTATCAGGCATATTTTTGATTAGAAGCAATCCGCTGATGTGTCTTCCAACAACATCTACACTTGCGTGGTACCATGACGTAGTGAATAGTTTTGGAGCAAGCTTTGAACTACAGGTTGTATTGGTTTCAATGGCCTTCATGTACCGGTAGTCTGATGCACAGCTGCAGCAAAAAATGAGTGAAACACTAAAGAGCAAATACCGCATCAGCGACTTGTTCATTTAATCTCTTGTTCTTAAACGAAATAATTGTTTTGTCTCCTGCGGGCTCATTCATCTCAATAGACTTCACGGAATAATCACTTTTATCTACCGTAAGCAAAATAGTTTGAAAAAATTCACGAAGCGATTTCGAAGCAGGTGTCATCTCAAGTAAATAGACTCTATCGTCCTCAAAAACTTTACTTGTAAAATCCTTGCTATCCAAAATCGTCCCTTGCACACAATCGATCATGATGCGGTTGACCTGCTGAAACAGTTTATTAGATTTTACATTTATTTTGTTTTCCTTATCATTATCACGAACCAGCATTTTATCACCACTCATGATCATCAAATAGGCAAAAGGCTTAATGTATTCAATTCGTACCCGGTTGTTTCTTTTAAACCAAAACTTTCCAGACGAAGTAATTTTTTCAGTAAGCGCCATTAACGTTTTTTCCTGTGTAAAATCGCTGGTTATGGACATAACCTTTGCAGATTCCACTGCAAATTTTTTCTTGAAGGCGTCCAGATCAGCTATCGGTTTGTATCCATTATACTGAGCGGTGACGTCAGTAGCGCAAATCAATGCAACCAGTATAAGCGAAAAAAGAATCTTAACGCGTTTAGGCATATGCTTTCTCTTTCAATAATTCATCTACCCGTACAACTTTCAATCCAACCTTTGCCACGTGATCTAAAAACTTAGGCAGGATCTCCAACGTTGCGGCGCTATAGTCATGAAATAGAATCACATCACCGCCTTTTAACGTTCTTGTAATTCTTTCAAACAAAACAGTGCTATTTTTTGTAACGGTATCAAACGATCTAATGCTCCAACCAATCGTTTTATAACCGCGTTTTTTTACAGCTGATGCCACCATGGGGTTTGTGACCCCAAATGGCGGCCTGAAAAAATTCGGCTTTTTATGAATTACACTTTCAATTGCTGAATCGGTATCGATTAGTTCTACCGTAATTTTTTCAGGCGATTGTAAATCGAACAATGCCCCATGCCAATAACTATGATTTCCGATTAAATGACCCGCATCATGAATTTTCTTTGTCAATGCGGGATAGTCCTTGACACGGTTCCCAATACAAAAAAAAGCAGCTGGAACCTTATGCGTTGATAAGACATCTAGGATCTTTTCTGTCATTACCGGAATGGGCCCGTCATCAAATGTTATGGCTATTTTATTTGATGACCTGTCGCCTTGAAATCTTACAGGCATAAAAAATTCAGCCGACAAAACCGCCGCACCATATGCCTGAATATTCAAGTAAATAATGCCTGCCACCGCATACCACCACGGAGACATATCATTACCCCAATCATATATCCCTAATAGGAACACAATGACTAGAAAAACAATATTAACCGTCTTCGCCTTTAGCATGAACTTAGCAAAATCAATGAATGATGTGTACCAAAATAAGGATTATAAATTAAGACCCTCTTCATGGGTCTTTTTGTATTTCTAAGAACAACGGTGTCAGGGATGTGGTTCTCCTGAATAATTTTTGCTGCGAGCCACAACGCAAATCCAGAAGCTGTAGGGTTTTCGCCGCTTAAATGCTTAAACAGGCCAATTGAGCTGCTCCCAAAATACATCTTGGCAATTTCATCCGTTTTTGTATCCAACTTCTGATCGCCACTCTTTCCCAACAGCACGAAATCAATATCGGAACTTTTTAGCCCAGCGGATTCTATAAACGATTCGATCTCTTTTTTGACCACGGCGTCCTGCGGTTTATACAACATCCTGACAGCATCGATGCTTACCTGTTTATTAGGTCCTTTTTCGCCTGACAATACGAAGTAAGCCGCACCTTCACCGTTAACAGTACCGTCCAAAGCTGGCTTAAAAAGATCAAGGTTGTTTTCCGTATTTCTGAATACGCCAAACCGCTTTTGCAGTGCGTGACTGGTGGCTGTGATTTCATCGACGCCGCCCACCAATAACGACTGCGCCGGAGAATCGGCCAACTCCAATATCGCGTCAAGCAATGCGCTTTCAAAGGAAAATGCACCCTGCGTATACGTTTGGTTATATCCCTGACACTGGAGCAATAACGCAATTTGTGAGCCTATGGTATTGTGGGTCGATTGGATAAAAGGTGTAGGATTGAGGGCGTACTCCTTGTTATCGATCATTTTATTCAAAAAGATTCCGGTGTCCTCCAGGCATCCATATGCCGTACCAGTAATGATACCGTTGGGGACAGAAACGCCCGCCTCTTTTAATGCTATGGATCCGGCTGCAACGCCCATTTTAATAATTCGGCTCATTCGCCGAAGGTGTTTCGGATCGATATATTTTGAATAGTCGGGTTCGTGGCACCAGAGTTTATCGCCCGTATAGACCAAGGGTTGATCGAGCAATCCACTTTCATCCCAGGTTTTTTGAGGTGAAATATTGCCCATGCCTTGGATGTATGCTGACATTATCGTTATCCGTTATCCGTTGTTCGTGAGAATATAATGGATGAACAATTTCCTCCGAAGCCGAAGGAGTTGCTCATCACGTGGTTTACTTCAATTCCATCTTCGTACGTCCTTTGTGGCGTGACATTGATTTCGGGAATTGGTGTTTCAAACCTGAGATTTGGAAATACACATTGTTTCTCAATTGCAAGAATCGAGAACACCGCTTCAATGCCTCCACTTGCCCCCAAGGTATGTCCCGTGAAAGCCTTTGTCGAACTTAGTCTTGGATAATTTTGCCCGTAGATTCTGGTTATCGCTGTTCCTTCCGACAAATCATTATTCAATGTACCTGTACCATGAAGGTTGATATAATCAATGTCATTGGCCTCGAGCGAGCCCATAGCCAGCGCTTTTTTCATGGCGCCAAAAGATCCCCTTCCTTCCGGCGACGAAGCGGTTTGGTGATGTGCATCGTTTGTGTTGCCGTACCCATTTACATAGGCCACAGTCTCCTTTTCCGCCGCCTTCTTCACCCGGTTGGAAATAAGCACCACAAAGCCCGCACCTTCTCCAAGGTTCAGGCCACCTCGACCCGCATCAAATGGACGACATGGCTGACTATCCAGGATCATCAAACTATTAAAACCGTTTAACGTAAATTTTGATAGCGCATCTGTTCCGCCAGCAACCACTATGTCAAGATGATTGTGCTTGATCAACCTGGCGCCAAGCGCAATGGCGTTAACGGATGACGAACAAGCGGTATTGATGGTGGAAATAAACCCATTGATACCCAAATCATCCGCGATTAATTCCGTCGATCTTCCACATTCATGATTAACGATTTCCCGGAGATGTCCTTTCGCCGAATCAATTTTAAAGTCATTGAAAAAATTTTCAGTCTTATCCATTCCTCCCACTGTGGTAGCAGAAATGAGACCTGTACGCCATTTTTTTAAATCGATTCCCGCGTTTGCCACTGCTTCTCGAGCGGCATGTATTCCCAGCAATGCTGTGCGGGTAATATGTGGCGCTACCGAAAGCTTTTTACACAGTACTTCATTGGAAAGTTTCACCTCGCCTACCGGCAGCTTGTCACGATAAGCAGAATCGAATAGTGTAATATGGGCAATTCCCGACGATTGGTTTTTGAATGACTGCAGTGTTTCGTCAACGGAGACACCGATGGCCGATATCACTCCAACACCAGCAACGTGAACACGGTCTTCCAAATTATTTTGGTTGATTTGCTTTGATATATTCTGCAATACTTTTCACAGACTTAAAAATCTGAGGTCCATCTTGCGGATTGGCAAGCTTGATATTATAATGCTGCTGAAGCAATACAATTAATTCCAAGGCATCTATTGAGTCCAATCCTAAACCATCTACAAACAATGGCTGATCATCGCCAATATCTTCAGGCTTGAGATGCTTTAAATTCAATGCTTCTATAATTTGCCGTTTGAGATCAGCCGTTAACTGTTCCATATTCTTTCAAATGATAAAGGTTTTGTAGGTGAACTACCGAATGGTCGGGCGCGTTCCCACGTTTCTTTTTTTCCGCCAAATATAAGAAAACGTCGTGGTGGCCACCCATTACATCCACCCATCCAGCAATACAGGCGTGGGTTTTTTCGGATGCCATAACACTTTCTACGTACTGATGCATTTGAAATGGATCAAATTGAGGCCATACAAAAAAGGCATTTTCGCCTTTGATGCCATTTCTGATGCAGATTTCGCCCGCTACAATGTTTGCTAACGTATAAACGAACAGCGCGGGACTTGCCATTGTTTTCATGGACTCAAAATACCGGACATCCGTATCAAGGCTTGCGTGGGCATTTGATAAAATTACCGCCACTTGTTCAGGCTTGTATTCTGCACGAAGAGAAATCTCCTTCAGGAGCATTTCCGCTGCTAAAAATCCCAGCTTCGACGAGGCATCCATCTTGTAAAACTTAGGATAATTGACTTCGAGCGCCTGAAATGCGCTTTCCAAAAAGTCGTCCAGCGACCCGCGCAAGTCACGGCAAAATAATTCTCCCTGCCGGAATAACGCCCTATTGCGAATGTGGGAAAAGCTGGTGATGTAGTTCATTCTCCGTTTTTGTTGAAGTTTGGAAGTTCGAGGTTTCAAGTTCGAGGTTCAAGTTGCACGTCGCGCCCCGCTAATTACCGATTACCGATTACCGATCACTGATTACCGATCGAACTATAACGCCGATAGTTTTTCCTGCACGTCAATCAACTTAGCAAGGCGCTTCAGGCCCGCTGCGTGATCCCGAACGTATGGATTTTCCTTATCCCAGACATATCCGGCTAACACTGAACAAATCTGCCTTTTAATTTCAGGGTCAGGATTTTTGGAAAAGAAAATCTTCTCCAAGGTTCCATCATACCAAGCCATCACGAAAGTGCGGAACGTGTCGACACCTTGTCTTATAAAATTCGTGTAATCGGAATCCCAATCAATTTTCTCACCTTTCAATTTTCGAATAACCAGCTTGCTCGCCAGATGGCTCGATACAGTTGCGAACATTACACCCGAGGAAAATATCGGATCTAAAAATTCGGTTACGTTACCGGTTAAGACAAATCCTTTACCATAAAATCTGTCGGTCGTTGCTGACCATGCCTCGAGCTTACGCGGCTCGAATACCCAGTCTACATCGCCAAAGCGTTTTTTCAAGTAGGGATTCCCGTTAATAAAGATCTTATACTGTTCCGATAGGTCAGAAGGCAAAGTTGCAAAAAAGTCGTAACCGCCCACAAATCCCAACGAGGTTACACCCGTTGAGAAAGGGATAATCCAGGTCCACACTCCCGGTGCATACATGACTGCGATAATCCTGTTAGGTTCGTCATGATCATTCCGATGAATATCATTAACATGTGCAAAGACCGCTTTACGTGGATCAAGGTTCGAAGGTTTGTCGAGGTTAAACAAGCGAGGAATGACCCGCCCGTAGCCGCTGGCGTCAACGATATATCGTGCAGAAATTTTCTCCGACGAACCATCTTTTCTTTGCACAGTTGTCACCGAAGTTTCGTCTTCAAAAAATTCTATTGCTGTAACGGTTGTTTCGAAGTCAACCGGCACGCCCATCTTTTCTACTTCAGAGATCAACGTGAGGTCAAATTCTGCGCGTTGAACTTGCCATGTCCAGGTCCATCCTTTGGAGAATTGATCCGAGAAATTAAAATCGGATACCATATTCCCTTTCATAAATTTCGCACCAGATTTTTCCTGGAATTTTTTTGCCTTGATCGCGTCCAGAAATTTCGCATCTTCTAAAACCTCCATGCATCGCGGCAGTAAACTTTCACCAATTACAAATCGCGGAAATTTCTCCCGTTCGACTACCCTTACAGAAAATCCTGCCTGATGAAGCATCGAAGCAGAAACGGACCCTGCAGGCCCCGCGCCAATTACAAGTACATCAATCATTTCGCTCATTTCATTCGTTGTTTTTATCGAGACAGCCGATCCGTCTCAGTTTTTATTTGCAGATTAATAATGTGTGACTTACACCGATGTAGTCTTTTTGATCCGTTACTTCCAATCCCGCTCTTTCTATGAGACGGATGAACACTTTTGAATCATACATCTGACTGTTGCCGTTTGCCATAACAGTAAAATATAAGGACGTCTGCTGAAGAGAGAATGCAGATGCTTCAAATCGCTGACGATCCCAAAATGTTTCCAGAATAAAAATATGTCCACCTGGATTTAAAGATTTTTTGCATCGTTTAAGAATTGAAACTATTTCGTCGTCTGAAAAACAATCCAAAAACTGGCTCATCCAGATGGCATCAAATCCCACGGGAAATTTTTGGGATTCGTCCAGAATATTTGTTGGGTAAAATGATATGCGGTCGCCAAAACCTTTCTTTTCAATTTGCTCTCTTGCCGTTTCAACATATCCGGGCAAATCCATTATCGTAATGTTGACATCAGCATCAAATTCAAAACTTTGCATCGACCACTTACCTGTGTTACCTCCGATGTCGAGCAATTTTTTTGGTTTGAATGCATAGACGTGTGGCAATGCTTCGGGAAACGCATAGTCAGAGTAAAAATGATCAAACGAAAACCAGCTTGTCTTTGCTTTCTGGGGAAGATTGGTGGACAGTGCCTCGTAAATTGTATTCCAGTCTCCGAAGACTTTCAAGCCTTCAGGCTTTTGGTTTTTGATACTGTCCTCTAAAAAGTACATTCCATTGTAACACACATCGTGAGTAAAATCCATGTTCACCTTCGTAAGTTCGTCGTGAAGGATGAAATATGTTGTTTTTGTGATTTTATATTTGCCATCCTTCAGTATTAGCAAGCCGATGCCTAGCCCTGCTTCCATCAATACGCGTATCCCATACGGTGGAAGTTTAATTTTATCAGTAACATCGGCGAGCGAAATGCCTTCCCGATGAGATTCTACCAATGATAATATTCCACTGTCACGCAACACGCGCGTGGCCTGAAATACAAAGGGCGCGAATGTAATCCATTGTGCTTCTTCTTTTGCTTGTAACGCTGAAAGCTTTTCGTTTTCAAAAAAATTCATGATTTAAAATTTGATTCTTTTTTTAAAATTATTGCAGCATTGCATCCTCCAAAACCGGATGCAGTTTTAAGACACGTTTTTAAGGTTCTGGATTCATTCTTCTTTATAACATTGACTGCTGTTGAAACACCTACCGAATTGAATCCTGCGGTAGGAATAAGCTCATCTTCCTGTAAGCTTTGCGCACTGAGGATGGTTTCGAGAATTCCTGCAGCGCCGAGCGTATGACCATAATATCCTTTTAAACTATTTAAAGGCGTTGTTCCCAAACTCATCAGGTTAAACGCCTTGGCTTCCATTTCGTCATTATACAGGGTAGCCGTACCGTGAGCGGATATAAAGTCAACATTACTCCGGTCCAATCCAGCTTCCTCTAAAGCCTGATGAATAGCAAACCCAAGTTCTTCTCCCGTGCGAGACGGGCCTGATATGTGATTTGCATCGTTGCTAAGACCGCCACCAGCAATACACACGTTGGACTTTTTCCCATTCCAATCCGGCTCATGTGAAAGCACAACGCCTGCAGCACATTCCCCCAGGTTAATACCTTTACGGAGCGAATCAAAGGGCCGGCATTGTTCCGGACTAAGAGCTTGTAAACTCTGGAATCCGGAAATTATAAATTTGCTTAGTACATCTGCCCCGACGACAAATGCATAATCAACTTGTCCACTTTCAACCATCCGCTTTCCCACGAGCAATGCCATTACCCCTGATATGCACGCATTGGAAATCACCATATGTTTTTTAAATCCAAACTTATTGGCGAGATAGGCAGCTGTTTCATGCAAGTGAATGCGCGGATTGTCCGGGCGGCCTTCTTCAAGGAAAGAGATATTTCCTTTTGTTGTGGAAAGAATGAATATCGTACGATCAGGTTCTACAGGAACTTTTGCAAGCAACTGCTGAATAACGTTCATACAAAGTGCTTCAAATTTTGAGACCGAGGCATCATGGTTGAAGTTCTTCATCATACCAAGGTAAACCGGTCCAGAATTTAGTGCACTGTTTTCTACCATCTCCAAACCTGAAATCCCCCTCCTGACCTTTCCATAATTCTCTTCAGTCGTCAGGCCCAACGGCGACACAATACTATCAGCAAGTATCCAAACCTTCTTCATCGCATCAGACCATGTTATATTTCTTTCGCCATGCCTCAAAAAATGGAGGAATGGTGAGTTGAAGTTCAAAAGTTTTAGCGTCTACAAACACCTGGCTCGATGAACCGGTAGCGATTGCAGTACCGTGCTGGGCGTCAAAAATTTTATACTTGAAATTAAGTTTCGCAGCCAGCGTATTGACATAGTAAGTTTCAATTAAGACAGTGTCTCCGTACCGCAATGGTTTCTTAAAATCACATTGAATTGAAACTACCGGTACGGCTAGGCTGTTTCTGTAAAAATCCAAGTAAGAGATCCCATAGGATTTTCCGAAATCTTCACGTCCATCCTCAAAGTACCGTACATAGTGACCGTGCCAAACTATTCCCAGTGGATCAGCTTCGTTAAATCGGACATTAATTTCTGTTTTGTGCTTCATTCTTAAGCTTAAAGCAAAAAGTAAAAAGCGGAAAGCTGTGGGAGCAAAAAGCTTTATGCTTTATGCTTTTAGCTTTAAGCTTAACCATGTTTTTTGCGCCAGTTTTCAAATTCTTTTTTCTTGATTTTTGCCAGCACACCATTGACGGAACCTGCCCAAAAGTTGCGCATTCCGAATCCACTTGGCGGAGCTGTTAAGCGTTCGGTAAAAAGAACTTCTTTATTACCCATATTGACAAACGTTATCCAAAAAGATCCTTCCTCAATAAGTTTATTCAAACTTTCTACGTTAAAAATCAGTCCGATGCCAGACTTTCCTTTAAAATCATAACCAGCAATAATTCCTTCCACTTCAGATGGATTCAGGTGAATGTGATCGTTTCCTTCGGACGAAATCAATGTAAGCACATCAAGTTCAGCATTATGCTCATTCGTAACCTCAATGGCATTCTCCACTTTCTTTTTCTGAATAGCTGCCGCCACATTATACTTATCCGCTTCCTTAATCATCAATTCGTTAATCGCATCAATCAAGTGACGAATGTCCGACTCGGAACCCAGACGTTCGCGATCGCCGATAAATTTTGCGCCGGTAAAATCCAGGCCGAGCCACGTAATTTCAGTATTCGGATTGAACACATCTGCTTTGTCCTGACTTACGGCAGAAAAAGAGAATAAAATTGAAAGCATAAAAACAATCAGCGTGCGTATCATACGACTATTTTTTAGCATTTATTTTGGCAAAGATTCTCATCTCACAGGAACATAACAAATTTCCCTCCTGCACAACACGGCCTTCAACGACAGTTACATCCAAAACTTTATTAGTGATTGTTACAGTGGTTGAAATGCGGCTATTTTGTCTTGGCAGAGCCTGAATTTTCAGGTCTTTAACTGCGGCGATGTATCCAATGGGAATCGGAATATTTTTTAAAGAACACTGATAACCAACGTGCATGGCTGCAGTCTGTGCGATATTTTCTACGAGTCCAGGTTCTGCGAAAAATCCTTCTGAAAGAAAAACGTTGTCCGATTCTATCTCAAGTTCCGTTACTGCGTGATTATCATCAGCCTCGACAAGCGCATGAACCATGACGATCGGGTGACGTTGTGGAATGTATTTGGTGATATCGTCGCGGGTTGCTAACATTATTTTTGCCAAAAGTTATAATAATTAAACCACTGTTCGGGATAGATTTTGACTTTTTGTTCCAGGTCGCGTACAAATGTCGATGTCAGGCGTGAAACGAAATCATCTTTTGATTCACTATCCTTACGGAGAAGGATCGGGCTTCCAAAAAAATGATAATGGCTTTTCGTTTCTTTAAATGCAAAAACAATTGAGACCGGTACTCTGAAACTGGCAGCAAGCAGAAAGGGTCCAACGGGAAATTGAGCGTCCTCACCCAGGAGAGAACTGCGCTTAGTTTTATTTCCTTCCAGATACCTGTCTGCATGTAAACAAATCAGTTCATTTTTTTGTAACGCCTCGCCCATAGCGTAGACGTGGGATATATCCTCCTTGATCAAAATGATATTTAGTTTATGACCGCCTGTCACCTGTTCGAGATACTCTTTGATTTGCTGATGTTCGCCATCAAACATAACCACATTGATACGTGTATTAAGTCGTTTCAATAAATGTCCCGCTGCTTCCCAATTTCCCACGTGAGCACTCAGCAAAATTCCACCCTTGCCTCCACGTACTATTTCTCGAAGGTTTTCTTCACCGTCAAAATCGTAGGTGAATTTATTTTCGATCCCCGCCATAACGATAACTTTATCGAGTAGCGTTTGACCAAACACGTAGTAATTCTTATAGATCTTTCCGATTGATTTCAACACGCCAAAGTTGTGACGATCACGGAAATATCGATAGATATGTCCAGTCGAGTTCCAGGAGAAGAGGAAATAGTAGAATGAAACGAAGCGGAGTACAAAATACGCGATGCCTACGCCAAACGTCCTGATTATAAAAACAAAAATCCGGTAACCCAGAGGCGTGCCTTTGGATTTTCCTTGCCACTGTGGCATGTCAGGAAGGAACTTTCGCTTCTAAACGTCCGATGACATAATCGTAGAAGGTCTGAAACGTACTGATATTGGCAAAATCTTCAGGTCTTACCTTAAACCCAAATTGGCTCTCGATAACTACAACCAGATCAATGTAATCCAGACTGTCCAGTTGTAACGTTTCCCGAAGATTTGCTTCAGACGTAATCTTCTCTGGCTCTACCTCAAATTCATCAATTAAAAAACCATTGATTTTCTCTATGATAGTTGTTGCTTCCATTTACGAATTTATCCACTTTTTAATTATCAACGTCGAGTTTGTACCTCCAAAGCCAAAAGAGTTTGACAAAAATACATCAATATTTTTATTCGTTGTTTTGGCTATTATGTTAAGCTTCTCAGAATCTTCATCGGGCGTTTCAAAGTTGATATTTGGAGCAATGAAGGAATCGTGCATCATGATGAGCGAATACACAATTTCACTTGCGCCGGCCATCCAACATTCATGTCCTGTCATTGATTTCGTTGAGCTGACAGGAGTGTTCGCTTCGCCAAAAACTTCAAAGATTGCCTTTGCTTCGCTTGCATCTCCGGCGGGTGTGGAGGTTGCGTGCGCATTCACATAATCTATTTCGGATGCCTTTAGTCCTGAGCTCTTCATTGCCATCCGCAACGACCTCGAAGGTCCTTGCACACTTGGATTTGAGATGTGTTCGCCATTTGATGAAAATCCATATCCAATGACTTCACCTAAAATTGTGGCGCCACGGCGTTGAGCGGATTCCAGACTTTCAACAATGACTGTCGCGGCACCTCCGCTTGGCACTAACCCGTCACGATGTTTGTCAAACGGGCGTGAAGCCACCGTAGGATTATTTTCGCGAACCGAAAATGCGCCAAGGGCATCAAAATTTCCCATCGAGTATTTATTCGTTTCCTGCGCACCGCCACAAATGATGCAGTCTTGCATGCCATTACGGATAAACATTGAAGCAAGGCCGATCGCGTGAGACCCACTTGCACAGGCAGCGCTTACGGTAAAGTTTACGCCTTTCAGCCTGAAAATAGTGGCCAGGTTCATGTTAACGGTCGAGTTCAGCACCTGAAAAACATTGCCCGACCCGACCAGCATCGTATCTTTTTTCCCGCGAATAATATCTATTGCTTCAATAACCGGTTGGGCGGAACTATCATTTCCGTAAATAATCCCAATTTCGTTCTTATCGATGTACTCCTGATCGATCTTCGCCTGTTGTAGGGCCTCAGTGGTTGCCATGTAAGCATACTCTCCCTGTTCGGGTAGCATTACGCGGGCTCTCCGATCAAGGACACCTTTGAGCTGCGGCCTTTCCACAAAACCAGTCAGGCTTGAACGATATCCCATCTCCTTACGCGCTGGATCCAGAACAATTCCCGACTTCCCATCATACAATGACTGACGGACTTCTGTCAGATTTTTGCCGATGCAAGAATAAATTCCGGTACCCGTGATAACAACTCTATTCATCAATAAACCTGTAAAAAATTCCCTGTTTGATGCGGTTCTATGCCGCTGGAAGGGAGCACAAAAATATGTTTAAAATTGGTGATTCGCATAAAAGTGTTCTGCAAACTGCTTTTCTATAAGCACCCTCGTAAGAATTGGATAGAAACATGAAGATTTTGAAGATCGTTCTGCGCAGAAAAAAAATCGTCAACAATATTTTTAAGAATATAATCCTCCATTAATTGATATCACATTGCCGGTAATATAGGAAGCCTTCGCCGAGGCCAGAAATACAACTGCATCCGCCACTTCCTCGGGTTCACCAAATCGTTTCATGGGGATTAAACCTTTCAACTCTTGTTCATTCAAATCTTGTGTCATATCGGTTCGAATGAAACCAGGGGCCACTGCATTTACCGTTATGCCACGTCTCGCAACTTCTTGTGCCAATGCCTTCGTCGCCCCAATAACACCCGCTTTTGCCGCCGAATAGTTCGTTTGCCCCGGCATCCCTTTAATTCCGGAAAGCGAAACAACATTTACAATCCGACCATACTTATTCACCAACATGCCATTCAGGACCTGTCTGGTAACGTAGTAGAAGGCGTCCAAGCTCGATCCTAAAACGTTCTTCCATTGTTCTTCCGTCATCCAAATCATCAAGGCATCTTCCCGGATACCGGCATTGTTGACCAGCACTTCGATAGGCGTTTCCTTATTATTTTCTACCCAGGTTCCGAGGGCTGAGTCGACGTCATTTTTGTTGGAAACATCAAACTTAACCAGCTCCGCCTGGACGTTTTTTTGACGTACCATCTCAGCAGTTTTATTCGCTTCGGCCTCGTTGCTTTTATAATTTACTAAAATGCTGTACCCCTCCTCTGCAAGCTTAATACAAATGGCCCTTCCAATTCCGCGTGAGCCTCCGGTTACTAAAGCGTACTTCATCATAGTGTGTTTAAGTGTGTTGCCTTAAAAAACTTTCCGAAAGTTCCCAACTTTCGGAAAGTTGTAAGTTGTTCGGGCAGTTTTACGTTAATGGCGTGGTAGATCCCAGTTTGATTAAATATTTTCTGATGACCTGAATGTCGTTATACCTTGGCTTGTCTTCCACAATCGGGGGAACCAGGGCCCGCACTTCGTCAAAAAATTTATGGGTGAAAGAAGACATTCTTGTGTGGTATTTCAGGAAATCAATGGCTTGTGCCAACGCTAGCGCCTGAACGGCCAGGACATCAAAACTATTATCGATCACTCTTCGAGTCATTAATGCAGCGTTGCACCCCATGCTCACAATATCCTGATTATCGTTATTGTTCGAGATGCTATGCAAATACATAGGATAAGACAGTGTCTGATTCTCAGCCACTGTCGAAGTCGCAGTGAACTGCATGCCTTGTAAGCCAAGATTCAATCCCAGCTTGCCTAAATTGATGAAAGGTGGAAGCTTTTGATTTAACTTATCATTCAATAAGTAGTTGAGCTGACGTTCAGACAACATCGAAAGCTTTGTTACAACGATCTTCAGCTTATCCATAGCCAACGACACATAATCGCCATGAAAATTTCCGCCGTGATAAACCATTTCCTTTTCGTGATCGATGACCGGATTATCGTTGGCAGAGTTAACTTCATCCTCCAATACACGCTGAACTTCGAACAGGGTATCGTAAATCGGACCCAGAATTTGTGGAACGCACCGAAGCGAATAATACTCCTGCACTTTGTCGGTAAAGACCGCCTCTTCAATTTTTCTGTGATACAAATGTTCCGGACGTTTACGGATCAATTTGCTATCAGCAAGAAGCGTCCTGATAAACTCTGCTACTTTTGACTGACCTTTGTGATGCTTTACGTGATTGAGTTCGAAAGAAAAATGATCATCGAATGACTTCATCAGTTCATTCGTAATCGCTGAGAGCATAATAGAGCAGACCAGCAAATAACGGGCGTGAATAATATTTGACATTCCTACCCCCGTCATTGCGGATGTTCCGTTCATTAAAGCTAACCCTTCACGAAGATGAACCTCCAGCGGTTTAATATTTTTGGATTGATATACTTCCTTTGCGGGACGCCATGCTCCATCGGCTAAAACTTCACCTTCACCGATCAGGTTCAACGCGAGGTGTGCCAACTGAATCAAATCGCCGCTTGCCCCTACACCTCCTCTTTCAAAAATACATGCTGAGATTTTTTCATTCAGCAGATCGCGAAGAATGGTTACGGTGCTAGGGTGTACGCCGGAGGCACCTTGCATTAAGCTATTTAATCTCGCAAGCATCGTTGCCCGGGACAGATCCTCTCCTATCGGTTGTCCCGCCCCCGAGCTATGACTCCGTATCAGATTGTATTGAAGCTGGCGTTGGTCCTCATCACTGATTTTATACTGAGCCATTGGTCCCAGACCAGTATTGATGCCATAGATGATTTTATTATGAGAATAGGTTTTCAGAAACGTAAAGTTCCTTTCCACCTTTTCAAGGGCGCCGGAGTCCAATTCAATTTTTTCTCCGGAGTAAAGGACTCTTTCAAAATCACTGGCTGACAGTTTTTCCTGTCCGACTTTAATCATAAGCGGTAGAATTAACGGGCTGAATTCAAATTGTCGCAAAAATAGCAAATTATTAGTCTCCTGTTGCAAGAGGACAAACTTCCGGAACGTTCAAAACAGCTTCCCGAAAGTTTAAAACTTTCGGGAAGCTGTTTTGAAGTTAGGAAAGGTCACGAACGGCCTACCTGTTTTTGTGGTAGCTGTTGATGGATAAGGAAGCGTCGAAGACGACTACTTCCATATCTTCAACTTGAATACTTGGTCGTGGAATTATGATGGTGTGAAGACGTGGATTACTCGTTAGCTTGTACACATCATCAACAGAAATATTCGTTATGTTGCCTTTTTATCCTGCAAAATCACATTTCGGATCGTTCATAACCGGACCAAAGGCTACTGCCGCTCTTACGAAATGGCAAACCCAACGGGTCCAGAATAAAAATTTTTCGAGTCGATAATATCGGATGGCACGCAGAAAATTAGCCTACTTTGATATGAGAACTGCTTGATCCAATATAAAATTCACATGATCCAAATCGTCAATGTTGAGTTTTAATTTCCCCTTTACCGTGATCAAATCATCGACGTCAAATTTGAGAGACTCTTTCGTAAAATTTACTTCAGCGATAGATTCGGGACCTCCGCCACCACAAAAAAAACATTGTGCCATGGGAAATTTAGATATAATAATATAGCTGTCGCCTTCAGGAGCAAAAGGCACATAATAACCTTCAATAGTAATTTCCTTTCCGACCAGTGCTTTTAGGTCGGCGGGAAAATTTGGATAGAAAATGTACTCTCCTATCTTTTCATTGAACTTCGAATCGAACTTTGTTTTTGCAAACATGTCCCAGGCATTCGGCTGCACCTGGCTAAACAGACTGGTAAATCCAATGATCAACGATAATGTCATTATCCATTTTTTGTAGCCCTGCGGTGCTGCCAGAAGCCTGCCTCTCCGCAGGTACGATGTTGAGGTAATTCGCATAT
>DASQTN010000854.1:0-3087 GCA_035641895.1 Chryseolinea sp.
AAATTTTGCCCGTACGGGTTGGCCCTGAAAGCACCGTTCGAATCTTCTTTCTCCACTCCTATCCAACCTTTGAAACCCAGTACTTGAAGAATTTTCTGGCGCAAAAAAATCACCACTTGATTTTGAGGTATCAGATGTCGAGAAATAATTTTAAGTATGAATATGTTAACCATGACCAAATCAGAGTGGACCGTATAACGCCTGAAGTGTTACGGAACATAGACTTGATCATTACCGATGAGGGAGCACTGGCTACCCTGACATCTTCGGAACAGACCGCAATCGAAAAATCTATTTTCTCCGGGTTAGGGTTGCTTCATTTAACGCCGGTCACCGGTAAACGTCTCTCCAAATTCTTTCCATTCCAAACTACATTGGTCAAATCAGATTCAGCAAACTTTAAGATCGGGTCAAAGTGGTTTAGCCTGCCAGCAAATCGGCTGAGAATCGTACAGAACGACTCAACGAAAGCGATCCAAAAAAATAAGCTTGGCATTTTATCAGGATATACATTCCGTGGCGCCGGCAAAATCGGCTTTCAATTATTGCAGGAAACTTTTCGCTTTTCGCTTTCAGGTGATTCAAATGCTTACGCCGAAGTATGGTCGCCGTTACTTGAGCAAGTTGCCAGATCAACCGTCAATGCATCTAAGATCAAAATCATAACACCTTTTCCATGGTATGAAAATGAACCAATAGATATTGAAGTGATCTCGTCGACAGAAAGTATTTCCCTCATGGATGATAGTATATCCATTCCGTTAAAAGAAGACCTGATATTTGATAACATCTGGCATGCACGCACGTGGGCAGGTAAAGCAGGTTGGCATCAACTGAAAACCGGTGACGGAACAACCCTGTCGTATTATGTGTCTAGTCCTACAGAGTGGAAAACATTATCGATCATCAATAAACGAAATGCTAACAAGTTTTCGGCTCAAGAGGATGTTGATCTGAAATCAGAAAAAATTGAAGCTCTGGAAAAAATTCCACCGTTGATTTTCTACATCGCATTTATTTTAGCTGCAGGATTTATTTGGCTTGCGCCGAAACTTTAATTTGCGACGCTATTGTCTTATAGTATCGCGTCCATCTTGAAAATTATTAACGACTCTTTTTATTCCGTCCTTAAGGCGTAGCACATTAAAATTTATGAGGAGGCCCACCTTATAGTTTGTAAGTTTTAAATGTGTGATTATCTGCATAAGGTGAATTTCATTTAACGCGTCTACAGATTTAATTTCGACAATTACCTTATTTTCGACAACCAGATCAGCCCTGTATCCACAATCCATTTTAACGTCCTTATAAATTAATGGAATTGGCTTTTGCCTTTCCACGAAAAGGCCTTTTTGCGATACTTCATAATGCAAACATGATTCGTATGCGGATTCGAGCAGACCTGGACCGAGAGCCTTATGAACTTTGATCGCGTAGCCGATGATAAGCTCAGTAATTTGATTTTCAAACACAACTGTATGATTAGAAATAACGATGGATTAAAGTACAAATAATTTTGTTCCTCCAGCTGTTGTTATCTGGGAAATCGGTGAAACTTAACCGCTGAGGTCCGCGGAGGATAGTATGCGCTGAGATCCGCCGAGGATAAATGTTTGAGGTGCTCAGCGGACCTCTGCGAGTATTTGTCTCTGCATTTTTCTCAGCGGTAAACGTTCTCATGATTACTCCGCCACAATTAACAATCCTTGTTATCACACGCACATTTTATACCTGCAATCGTTGCACCTCATTGATAACGCAGAATATTTTTGCTACCTTTTTGTTTTCAAAATCAAGTCTAGCCTGGATTAGGCGCGTGGCACAGTTAATATCAAAAAATTATGTTTGAAGGGTTTTTAACCATTGACGAAGGCTCAAAAATTCCGAAGTATCAGCAGGTAGTGGATACCATCGTATCTGACATCGAACTTGGAATTGTTAAGGTAGGAGATAAAATACCTTCCATTAATGAGACTAGTGAGGAATATTATCTTTCCCGGGACACCGTGGAAAAAGCCTATAAAATTCTCCGTAAACGGGGCATTATAACAGCGGTACGCGGGAAAGGCTTTTACGTATCCAGCACAGGAAAAAATGAGGAACGAAGGGTCCTCCTGATCTTCAATAAACTAAGCGATCACAAGAAGACGATATACAATTCATTTGTCAAAAATTTAGGGGAAGGATTCACCGTGGATCTTCAGGTTCACAACGGTGATAGCAGAACCCTGGAAAAGATAATTATTGAAAGCCTGGGCCGGTACGATTATTACGTGTTAATGCCTCATCTGCTGCAGGAAACGGATAGTGTAAAGGCAGCTATTAATAAAATTCCAAAGGAAAGGTTAGTGTTGTTGAATAAGGATATGGAGGGAATTGACGGCAATTACGGCTGTGTTTTTGAAGATTTCGAACTTGACATTCATCAGGCACTATACACAGGCCTTGAAAAAATTAAAAAATACAACAAACTCATTCTGGTTTTTCCTACCGATAACTATTACTGCGCTGGCATACATCATGGCTTTAGAAATTTCTGCGAAGCCGAGGGATTCCGGTATGATATTATTGAACGGGCAGGCCCTCATGAAGTAAACGGAGGAGAACTTTATATTGTTATTGAGGAAGTCGACCTGGTGGAGCTAATTAAAAAAGCCAACGCTCAAAATCTCCGGCTTGGAAAAGATATTGGGGCAATTACCTATAACGATACACCCTTTAAAGAAATTCTGGCTGGCGGTATAACCGTACTCAGCACGGACTTTTTCAAGATGGGAGAAACCCTCGCCGACATGATCAAAAACCGGAAACGAAATAAAGTCAAAAATCCTTTTACCCTAATCATTCGGAACTCAATCTAAACCGTTAATCGTCTGGTCGCTTTGCTCGATTGGATGACGTTTATTCCACCTATAGCCGATTGTTAACCGCAAAGACGCGAAGGCGCAAAGTAAATACCATATCTAACTCTGCCTTTTTGTTCAGCTTTAATGCGGGCCGTTTGTTATCCCCATAAAGCAAACGATACCAAAATAAAATTTCAGCCTTCTTTGCGTCTCTGCGGTTAATTATTCTACTCCCACCAAG
>DASQTN010000855.1:0-4703 GCA_035641895.1 Chryseolinea sp.
GAAGCTGATAAGCCCCTGTATTTTATTATTGATGAGAAAGATAATAGTGTCGACCTGACTGAAAAAGGTATTGACCTCATTACAGGTGAGGGGGAGGATCCCAAATTTTTTATTCTGCCTGAAATCGGCACCGAATTAAATCGTCTGGAAAAAGACAGCTCGCTCGATGACATAGCAAGATTTCAAAGGAAAGAAGAAATCATTCGCGACTATCAGGTAAAATCCCAACGTATCCATAGTGTAAATCAATTACTGAAGGCCTATACGCTTTTTGAAAAAGATACAGAGTACATTATCGTTGATGGCAAAGTAAAAATCGTTGACGAGCAGACGGGACGTGTCATGGAAGGCAGACGTTATTCTGACGGCTTGCACCAGGCGATAGAAGCGAAGGAAAATGTAAAGGTTGAAGATGCGACGCAGACCTATGCGACCATTACGCTGCAAAATTATTTCCGCATGTATCATAAGCTCGCCGGTATGACGGGTACAGCGGAAACTGAGGCCGGCGAATTCTGGAATATTTATAAGCTTGATGTAGTTACAATTCCAACCAATAAACCCGCTATACGCAAGGACTATGATGACATGGTCTACAAGACGATGCGGGAAAAGTTCAATGCTGTTATAGAAGAAATAGTAAAGCTTACGGAGCAAGGCAGGCCTGTCCTGGTCGGTACAACATCGGTTGAAATTTCTGAACTGGTAAGCAGGTTGCTCCAAATGCGGAAGATTAAACATCAGGTTTTGAATGCAAAGCAACACCAACGGGAGGCCGAAATTGTCGCCGAAGCAGGTAAGCCGGGAACTGTGACCATCGCTACAAACATGGCCGGTCGGGGAACGGATATTAAACTCACACCTGAATCGCGTGCAGCCGGCGGGTTGGCTATCATAGGTACTGAGCGTCACGAATCACGACGCGTTGACAGACAGCTTAGAGGACGTTCGGGTCGCCAAGGTGATCCGGGTACTTCTCACTTCTATGTATCGCTGGAAGATAACCTCATGCGTCTGTTCATGCCGGAACGTATTGCACGCATCATGGACAAGCTGGGCTTGAAAGAAGGTGAGGTTATTCAGCATTCTATGGTGACAAGTTCAATTGAGCGTGCTCAAAAGAAGGTGGAAGAGAATAACTTTGGAATTCGTAAGCGCCTGTTGGAGTACGACAACGTGATGAACTCGCAGCGCGAAGTAATTTATAAGCGGAGAAAAAATGCCCTCTTTGGCGAGCGGTTGGAACTTGATATTCTTACCATGCTGTTCGATACATGCGAAGACATGGTGATCAATGCAAAAAATGCATTGGATTATGAGAGCCTGCGACTAAACGCCCTGAGCACATTAGGACTCGACTATGAAATTACAAAGGAGACTTTCGATAAGCTTGATCAGCCAAAATTGGCAGAGGACCTGTATAATAAGGCTCTTGAACATTATCATAAAAAGAATGCTTTAGTTGCTGAAAAGGCCTTGCCGATTGTCAAAGAAATTTACAAGACACGCGGTGGAACCGTCGAAAATATCCTTGTACCATTTACCGACGGACAAAAGCAAATTGGCGTTGCGGCTAATCTGGCGAAGTCAGTCAATTCAAATAATGCAGAGTTGGTCAAGTCAATGGAGAAGATGATTGCTCTTGCAATCATTGACCAGTTATGGAAAGAACATTTGCGCGAAATGGACGACTTAAAACAGTCCGTGCAGAATGCCGTGTACGAGCAGAAAGATCCGTTGTTAATTTATAAGTTTGAAGGGTTTGAATTATTCAAACGTTTCATTGCAAAAGTAAACGAGGAAACCATTTCGTTCCTTCTTAAGGCAGATATTCCGGTCCAGCAACCCGATCAGGTTCAGGAAGCAAGAGCGCCACGTAGCCGCGTTCGTTTAAATGAGCAAAAAGAAGAGTCGCGTTCCTTGTTGAGTGGCGGAGAAAGGGCTGCTCCTGCACAGACATCAAGACCTCCGCAGGAGAAAGTTATGCCAGCGAAATCTGAAAAAGTTGCCGGGCGAAATGACCGTGTGAGCGTGCAGTATCCCGATGGCAAGGTGTTGCGGGATGTTAAGTACAAAAAGGTAGAAGAGGACATTTTAAATAATCGGTGTATAATAATTAACTAACCATGCGGAGCCAACAAATTTTCATTTGGTCGCTTGTCGTAGTATGGCTCGCCAGTTGTGCGAGTCCAAAAAATACGAAAGTGTCATCGTCCCAGGGCCAGACTTACGCTGAAGACTTGTCGATTTGGCGTCCTAAAGTTGAAACGCCGGCAGAGAGTAAAAATACAAATGCGCAGACCCCTACAAAGCAAACGCAATATGTGGAACCGAAATACGCCGTTAACAAAAAGCTGGATACGGTGCTTGATAGCATAGACCGGTATAATCGGGCGAAGGAATTTATCGATGGATTTACGATACAAATTTATGCTGGCTTAAAACGCGAAGATGCACTCAATGCTAAGAAAAATTTGGCGTCTTCGCTCCCTGACATCCCATCAGAAGTTGAATATGCGCAGCCGAATTTCCGGGTAAAAGTTGGTAAGTACTATTCGCGAATCGATGCACAAAAAGATTATGTTGCCGTGAAGAAATACTTTCCAACGGCGATCGTGATCCCCGCTAAAGTAGCGATAAACTAGGCAACTTTTTACCCGTATCTAAAAGACATCGATGAGCCTTCTCGAAAAAATTAAATCGCTTTCTGGTTCCTTTAGCGCCCATACCGTTTCGATTCGACGCCACTTGCATGCTCATCCTGAGCTGTCCTATCAGGAATTTCAAACTGTGAAGTTCGTGGCTGAACAACTGCGCTCATTTGGTATTTCATCTGAGTCTGTAGCGAACACAGGTTTGGTGGCAGAGATAAAGGGCAAATCGCCGGAAAAAAAAACCATTGCGTTGCGAGCCGACATGGACGCGTTGCCTATCGTGGAAGAAAATAACGTAATCTATAAGTCCAAAAATCAAGGAGTGATGCATGCGTGTGGTCATGATGTTCACACGTCATCCTTACTTACAACTGCGCGAATTTTGAATGAGGTAAAAGAAGAATTCGAAGGAACGATACGATTACTCTTTCAGCCAGGAGAAGAAAAAAACCCGGGCGGTGCTTCCTATATGATTCGCGATGGGGTGTTAGAAAATCCGAGACCTTCAGCAATTCTTGGTCAGCACGTATTTCCGTTGCTACCGGCTGGTAAAGTTGGATTCCGGGAAGGAATGTATATGGCGAGCGCAGACGAAATTTACCTGAAGGTTATTGGCAAGGGAGGTCATGGTGCTGCGCCCGATCTGACAATAGACCCTATTGTTATTGCTTCTCATATTATAATTGCGCTCCAACAAATCATCAGTCGAAATGCAAATCCTCGACAACCAACGGTGTTGACGTTTGGGAATATCGTAGGACTTGGTGCTACGAACATCATTCCCAACGAAGTAAATATTGCTGGAACGTTTCGAGCCATGAATGAAGTGTGGAGGGAATCAGCGTTAATAAAAATCAAAAAGATGGCTGAATCCATCGCGGAGGGTATGGGCGGCCGCTGCGAAGTAGATATCTCCAGAGGATATCCTTATTTGGAAAATAACCCTGTGCTTACACGCCGGATTCGGAAGGCCGCCGAAGAATATGTAGGAGCTGAAAATGTAGTCGATATTGATATTACATTGGGCGCTGAGGATTTTTCATATTATTCTCAGGTGGTTCCTGCAGCATTCTACAGACTTGGAACGAATAATCCTGCCAAAGGAATTAATTCATATGTACATACACCCACGTTCGATATTGACGAAGATGCATTGGTAATTGGCCCCGGCCTGATGGCTTGGATGGCGGTCCAGGAGTTGCTCGTGGGTAGTGAGAATGGTGAAGGGTAATCAGTATTCGGTAATCGGTAATCGGTTTTGTTCTTCGTAGAAAGGGGAGGGAGGATCCTTAGATATAACGTTGTTGTTCGTTGAACTGCATCTTACTCCAACTACACATCCAACGAAGTGCTACTGAATAATCACGACTGATTGCTGACAACTACCTAATTCAACATCATCGATCTGAAATTGTAAAATGCCACCAAGCCACGAGGGCACAAAGGTTTCACAAAGAGCTATGGAACACATCTTACTAACTACTGGCTACCACTTACAATACTTGCCTATGAAGCACCACTGATTACCGATTACTGATTACCGATCACCAACTACTCCACGGTAACTGACTTAGCAAGATTGCGCGGCTGATCAACATTGCAACCCCTAAGTACTGCAATGTGATAAGAAAGAAGTTGCAAGGGTATTACCGAGACGAGCGGCATTAATGCCTCGTGCACAGCGGGCACTTCAATACAGAAATCCGACATTTTTGGAATCTGCTCATCGCCTTCGGTTATAATTGAAATTACACGTCCTTTGCGGGCTTTCACTTCTTGAATGTTCGAAACGACCTTTTCGTACGAACTGTCTTTGGTAGCAATAAATACCACGGGCATCTCTTCGTCGATCAGCGCGATAGGGCCGTGCTTCATCTCCGCTGCCGGATAACCTTCCGCATGGATATAAGATATTTCTTTAAGTTTTAAAGCACCCTCAAGTGCGACGGGGAAATTATACCCTCTTCCCAGATAAATAAAGTTGCGTGCATCTTTAAAAAGGCGAGCGATCTTTTCTATCTGATCGTTAAGCTTAAGCGCTATTTCCAC
>DASQTN010000856.1:0-8031 GCA_035641895.1 Chryseolinea sp.
GAACAAAAGATTATCTTCGAGCCAGAAATAAAAGTTTGCAAATCGAGGTCGAAACACGAAACCTCGAGGAAGTCAGGGAGGTCATTCGTGTTGGGGGGATAGACA
Source organism: Chryseolinea sp. (assembly GCA_035641895.1). Classification (GTDB taxonomy): domain Bacteria; phylum Bacteroidota; class Bacteroidia; order Cytophagales; family Cyclobacteriaceae; genus Chryseolinea. The sequence goes on from DASQTN010000856.1 coordinate 106, forward strand.
TAATCATGTTGGATAATATGGACATCACCACCATGAAGGCTGCCGTAAAGGAGATCAATGGAAAGTACAAAACCGAGGCAAGCGGCGGAGTGACAGAGGAAACGATCCGGAGTATTGCGGAATGTGGGGTTGATTTCATTTCGGTCGGTGCCCTTACCCATAGCATAAAAAGCCTGGATTTAAGCCTTAAGGCATTTTGAAACAAAAGTGATTGAAGTAAAAGAGAATTAAATATTTATGATCGTTAAGACCAAAAACTACAGACTGGATAAAAAAACCTATATCAATACAGCTTTCAAAACTATTCTTAAGAAACAAGGGTGGATCGCTGTCGTGGGCGCGATCGTTATATGCCTGGGCTATTTTATTCCAGGTGCCCATAGCATCTGGTGGTTCATTGGTGCTGTTATAGCGCTGGGGCTCTATTTACTTTTCTGGTGGATTCAGTTTTATGGCGTTACGCAATTGGAGCAAGGCAAAATGCTCTTCGAAAAATTTTCTTACGAGATTACCAGCCAGCAGATCTTGATGAAATTAAATCCGCGCGAAGGAATGCCGTTAAAGTGGGACCAAATCAAAAGTGCCTCGATCGGAAAAGATCATTTTGTGTTATTCGTAAATAAGGCACAGTTGATTTACTGGCCTTTTAAAATCTTCAACACTGAGAATGAGCGAAAATTTGTACTGAGCATACTGAAAAACAAGGGCTTGGTCAAAGTTTAGTGTAACGTAGCCGACTCGGAGTTACGAGATTCGAACTTGAGTTTTTAAATTTGCCGTTGTGTATAAGGAATCGAAAAAACTCTCTGGAAGCGACGTTCGAAAAAAAATCTATCATTACTGTGCCTATCAGGAACGATCACATCAAGAGGTAAGGAACAAGCTTTACGAGTTACAACTTTCGGCCCCGGATATCGATGAGTTGATTTCGCATCTCATTACTGAAGGCTATTTAAATGAAGAAAGATTTGCGAAAGCTTTTGCAGGTGGAAAATTCCGGCTAAAAAAATGGGGTAAGATAAAGATCACCAATGCTCTTGAAGGCAAGGGCCTTACTCAAAATTGTATTCGAATCGGACTTCGGGAAATCGATGACAAAGATTACCGCGCAACGATTGAGTCGTTGCTTTTAAAAAAAGCCGATCAGGCGGACGAACCCAATCTTTATGTTAGGCGAGACAAACTTGCCACCTACGTTATCCAAAAAGGATTCGAACCCGAGTTGGTTTGGGAAGTGGTGAAGGAGATAATAAATTAGAAAAGTGTTATAGCGTTCAAGTGCTTAAACAAATGAATCGAAGGATTTGTCACTTTTTTGTGATAATTTGCGTTAAGCTTATGAGATAATTTGCTATGAAATCAAAATCTGATAATAAGCAGCATTGGATATCCAATAAAGTAAAGAAAAGCCGCGAGCTTGTCTATAAGTTAATTGACATCAATAAAGAAATTGATGGCGAAGGAAAAACTTTTCGTTTAGGAGAAAAGGTCTACTTCGTGAGGGAACTGGGCTAAACCAGAACCGACCGTGGCGTTTGCTGTATCGACTCTTTTTCTGTTCCTCTTTATTCTCCCTGGAATAACGTTCAAGCGGGCTTATCTCTCTTCTGCTTTTTCAAGAAAATTAAAGTTCTCCGGTGTATTGGATGAAGTGTTCTGGGCATTATTCCCGTCCATTATCATGCACATCATATCGTACTTCCTATTATTGGGTGCCGCCTCTATTTTCTATTTTGATTTCGATATCAAGCAGCTGTTAAGCATCGCGCTACTTGAACAAGACAACCAGGGGTACGGCAATATTTTTGTTTCCTACCTTCTCTATTGCAGTTTCGTGATGACGATCTCTTTTTTCACTGGCCACGCCTCGCGGAAAATTGTTCGGACGTTGAAGCTCGACCGGAAGTTTAAATTATTTCGATTTACCAACGACTGGCATTATTTATTAAGCGGCGAATTTCTAGACTTCCCCGAAGTACCTGATCATCCGGAGGAAGTAAGTTTCAAGCTTGTAAATGCGCTTACAAGCGTCGGCTCACAGCAAATGATCTATATAGGAGAATTGATCCACTTTACACTTTCTGATGAAGGAGGCCTCGAGAATATTGTCTTAAAGGATGCGAAGCGCAGACTTCTACAGGACGACCTTTCTGAAAATCGCTATTACGATATTCCGGGACGATATATTACAATTCCATACAAAACCATCATTAACATCAACGTTCGCTATTTCTATCTGGAAGAAGTAACAGATGACTATGGTGATGAAAAACTGTTGTAGGTATTCGCGAGAAGTTAATTTTTTACTGTCCCACCATAAACACGGCATTTGAAAAGATCATTTTGCCACTCTCCCAAAAACTCCTGAACAACGGATTGTCTACCAGGTAAATTACATGGCCATCACCTTTTTCCTCCACACCGAATACAAGACTGTTAGTCATTTTCCGATTAATATGTTTGCCGGCAAAACCTTGCACTGGTTTGGCCACACCCTTAATCACACTAACATTCCATCCTGTTTCGAGATAGGCAAATCGAAGATCGCCGGTCTTCAATGTGTAGTATGAATTTCCAACTCCAAATGCCAGCGGGTGCGAAGTGTCAAGTGTGGTCTTATAAATTGCCCCAGATATGACATTTGAAATCTCTTTTCGCTCAGCATCCTCATAGCGCATCAGCAGTTCTTTTTCCTTTGCTAATTTTTCTTTTTTCTCTGCTTCATTTTTTTCTGCCTCGGTAACATAACTTTTTAAAGCAAATCCTTTCTTTTCGGAGAAGGCTTTCAGACTATTTGAAATAACGATTAATTTACCTCCCTTCCCTGTCCAAGTCGCTATGCGATTCAGTTCACTGTCGTCAAACATTTTATACGAGCCATCCGGAATGATTAACACGTCATACTTGCCTAATTCCACATCATCGAAATACTCCGTGCCGATCTGCGTAATCGGATATTGAATCTGTTGTTCAAAAAAATGCCAGACTTCTCCAGCTGAAAGCGAAGACGTTTGTTGGCCAAACAATACGGCTATTTTTGGGGGTTTTAAATATCTCACTGCCTCAGCGCCGACGTCTTTTCCTTTGGAAACAAATCCGGTGGCAGATGTAAAAATTTTTCTACCCATGTCTCGCGCAGCCTGCTGGATATTTTTGTCAAAATCTTTAACGTTTTCATTATTTCTTCGGGTAATTATAAGCGACCCAGGTTGAAAATTTTCTCCATTAAGCGAAAATGATTTCTCGGCAGCTCGCACTTTAACACCTCGCCGCATTAAAGCTGACATAAACGCAACGTCCTTTACACTTTCATACTTAAAGATATAGGCATACGGCTTTTCGGCCACAGCTGCGCTTTCTATGGACCTCACTTGAAATGGTTTGACGGCGTTAACCCTTTCGTTGGTAGCATATGCTTTTAAATTATTTGCGTACATCAGGTTCCACGCAGTAATATCGTATGTAACGGAATCCATTAAGTTAGATTGAGGTTCAAATACTGTAGTTACAAATCTTGATTTCGGTTGATAGATGCTCACGACCAGGTCGTCCGTTGTAAGTGTGAAATTTGCCACGGTTTGATTCTGATAGTCAAACCCACGCATCGTTTTCCCCTGGCTAGCATGTCCATATCTTACCGAATGAAGGTCCATCCATTTTGTAATTTGAACGATCTTATCAGCATTGTTATCCGCCTTGATAATGTAGGTCTTATAGGGGGAAGCCGGCTCATTAAGATTTTCGTTAAAATATTTTTGAAACTCGTCTACAACTTTGTCTGCGTTATCAGAGGTTACTTCTATTGTCGCCAATCCCGATGTGTGATGATGGGTAAGTCTATCCTTTAATGTTAGGGAATCGCCTTCTTTAGTTGTAATACTTAGTCCAACTTGGCCGCCTTGCTCATAGGTCATTCCAACGGCCCCACTATACATCGGATAAGTGTCGCCATAACTAGGATAAAACAGATCGAATATTTCCTTGGTAAAGTATAACCACCCCTGTTCATCAAAATGTTTGGCGTTATTCTTCCCAATAGTTGCCTGAAACTCTCGCTGCCATGGCGAAATCACCTCATGATATGGTTCAGCGGCTGGTGCAAAATAATAGGGATTATTGTGATTCTGTTCATGGAAATCAACATGTACGTGCGGCATCCATTCATGGTAAATTTTAAGTCGCTGTCGAGTCTCGGTTTGTGTTCCCCAAGCCCAGTCTCTGTTTAAATCAAAAAGGTAATGATTGGTCCTTCCACCAGGCCAAGGCTCCCGGTGCTCTTTGGCATCGCCATTACTGTTAGACGGACTATTAATATATTGGTTATAAAAGTTCGCGTAGCGGTCGCGTCCATCCGGATTTATACAAGGGTCTAAAATCACGATCGTATTTTTTAACCAGCCTTGCGTTTTCGAGTTTAACGGATTCGCCAATTCATATAAGGTCAACATAGATGCTTCTAACGAGCTTGCTTCATTACCATGAACATTATAGCTTAACCAGATAATTGCTTTTTTATCTCCGCTTGGAGCGCCTTCAACAAGTCCCGTTCTGCGTAAATTATTTAAGCGCTGTTGTTCAATATCTTTCAGGTTATCAGCGGCTGTAACAATAGCATAGATGAGCGGCCGATGTTCATACGTTTCGCCATACTGTTTCAATTCAACCGTTGGCATTACCTCGGCAACGTGCCTAAAATATTCAACCACGCGATAATGTTGGGTGATGCGATCACCTAATTCATAACCTAAAAATTCTTTTGGTGTAAGAAGTTTTTGCGCCTCACTTGTATAAACGCATAAAACATATAGACTCAAAAACACGAATTGCTTCATCAGTATAAGAATGGAATAGACACAACTAAGATGGACAATTTAAGGGAATCGCATCCATCTCTTTTTAAAAAATTGCAACGGTGAGTTTTATCTTTTAGATTTAAGTAACCTAACCCCTTAAACCAATGAATACAAATTACGCCGGATTCTGGCTACGCTTTGCAGCCTACGTCATCGATTACATTATCATTTATGTTGTTCAGTCATTCGTTTTTATCCCTGTATTAGGCGTTCTGGGAATTTCATTTGCTTCCAAGATGGATAGTATGGATAATATGTCGGATGCAGAATCGATGGGAATGGCCATGGGTTTTGCGGCCGTAATGGCTGCTACGGCTTTGCTAACGACGATCATTGCTATCTTATACTGGTCGATAATGGAATCCTCTAAATATCAGGCAACGGTTGGAAAAATGGCACTCGGATTGAAAGTGAGTGATGTCGATGGACAGAACCTAGATTTTGTCAAGTCGCTTATACGCAATGTTTGCAAAATTATTTCTGGAATGATCTTGGGCATCGGCTATATCATGGCAGGATTTACTGAAAAAAAACAAGGACTCCATGATATTATTGCCGGCACGCTGGTAGTTAAGAAATGACCGAAAGAAATGAAGGGGCAGCGCTCCTTCATTTTCTAATTATTTACAATTTTTTTTGATCTCGGCTTTGGCTTCTTCAGAACCCAATTCCTCCGCTTTTTTAAGGTCCAGGCACGCGTCATATTTATTGTTCATACTTATTTTGACCAACGCCCTTTGGTAGTAGCTTTCGGGATCTGTGGGATATAATTCGATGGATGAAGAGTAATCTTCTATTGCGCCTGTATAGTCCTGTTTTTCTGTCTTACTCAAGGCACGGTTGTCAAAATACACTGGATTGGTGGCATCCAATTCGATCGCTTTCGTATAATCAGCTATCGCGCCGGCGTGATCATCCAAATTATATTTAGTCACCCCTCTCAGGTTATAAGTTTCCGGCTCCTCGGGATTCAACTCAATTGCTTTGTCGTAGTCTTCCAATGCACCTTTAAAATCTTCTTTGGCTCCCTTTGCCAGTGCGCGGTTCTCATAGATTTGAGCATCTTGCGAATCAAGTTTAAGCGCCTCGTTATAATCGGCGATAGCCATCTCTAGATTGCCTACATTGTATTGCGCGACACCACGGTAGTTATACAGGCTAGCATCTTTTTTTTCCAGTTCGAGGGCTTTCGAATAATCATCGATCGCACTTATAAATTCACCAAGTTCAGCTTTTGTAACGCCCCTGTTAAAATACTTATCCGCATTGACCGGGCCAAGTTCCAACGCTTTGGAAAAATCAAAGTAGGCGCCTTGAAGATCTTCTATATTAAATTTCGCAAGCCCACGGTTTGTATAAGCATCGGTAAACTTCTGATTGAACTTGATAGCTTTATTAAAATCCTCTATTGCTCCATCGTCATCGCCCAAAGCCATCTTTGCCTCTCCTCTGTTATTCCAGGGATCGGCAAAAGTTGAATCAATTTCCAGCGCAATATTGAAATCGCCTATTGCACCATAGAAGTCATTAAGTCCAGTGCGCGCGAGACCACGCAAATTAAAAGCATGTTTATTCTTAGGAGATGCATCGATTACTTTTTTTAAATCAGCCTTGGCTCCCTCAAAGTCATTCGCGGTGATCTTTGCTTTCGCTGCATCGAGTTGTGAGTCTTGTGCAAACATCGACACGAAGCTCAACAAGCATGTAATTAGTAAAAGGTTTTTCATGGTCGGAAATCTCTGCGAAGTTAGAAATAAATTGGCCTTGCTCAATTATGGATCGGCCTACTCGCCAAAGATTACGCTAAATGTGGCATGATCTCCCAACCATTAAAGAGAGTTACAATCCGTTTAGAAAATTTTGCCTTCCCATTTTATAATTCCAAGTATCTTAAAGGGTTATTTATCGATATGAAAAAACTATTTATCACTCCGGCATTTTTATTCATTCTTACACTGGCCTGCGGTCAGGAAAAACCATTGGATATGACGATGGATTTTGAGGATTACGACCCTCCTTCTACCCTGGTTGTGCCGGAGCATCGTGTTACACGCGCCAAATTTCCGTTTATCGATGTTCATAATCATCAATTTGGAATGACATCACAAAATCTGGCCGACTTGGTGGCGGACATGGATAAGCTTAACATGCAGGTTATGGTTAATCTCAGTGGGAGAGGACGAGGCAGCACTGATCACCTTGAAAAATCTTTGGAAAATGTAAAGAGTTCTTATCCCAAACGGTTCATCATTTTTACAAACGTCGACTTTGGTGGCATTGATGATCCCGAGTGGCAAGCAAGGATGACCCAACAATTGGAGGAAGATGTTAAGAAGGGAGCTAACGGCCTGAAGATTTACAAAAGTCTCGGTATGTTCAATAAAGATAGCAAGGGTAATCGTATCCAGATTGATGACCCGCGTATCGATCCCATCTGGGCCAAATGCGCAACGTTGGGAATTCCAGTAATTATACATGCTGCCGACCCGAAGCAGTTTTGGCAGCCGATTGACAAGAACAACGAACGATGGCTTGAACTCAAAACACATCCTGGGAGGCGCCATGATAGCGACCCTGTTTCGTGGGAGACAATTATTGCCGAACAGCATAACATCTTTAAAAAACACCCCAAGACAAAATTTATCAATGCTCACTTAGGATGGTATGGAAGCGATCTTAAAAAGCTCGGCGAATTGATGGAAAAGTTTCCGAATATGTACACGGAAATTGGTGCTGTGATTGCAGAACTGGGGAGACAACCGAGAGCAGCCAGGGAGTTTCTTACGAAGTATCAGGATCGCGTTATGTTTGGCAAAGATTCCTGGGTACCGGAGGAATACGAGACGTACTTTCGTGTACTAGAAACCGCTGACGAATATTTTCCTTATCACAAACGATATCACGCGTTTTGGCGAATGTATGGTTTGGATTTGCCCGATGACATTCTGAAAAAAATCTACTATAAGAATGCATTGAAGGTTATTCCTAATATCGATGCCAGTCAGTTTCCCAAATAGTGACTCTAGTTGGTGTCCGATGGAACATCTTTTTTAATGCCGCCAATTCGGAAACC